>SXZN01000197.1 GCA_005787865.1 Opitutaceae bacterium
AAATCTTTGGAGAAAAATCCGTTGATGTGCGGAAAGCGTTCCCCGACCGGAATGTCATAGAGCGCCACAACCGTATCGAGATCTTGAAACACTTGCTCGTAGGGCGAACTGCCGAGAATTTTATCCGGCGAATCATACGTGGGTTTACCTTCCCTCGTAACCGCCTTAATCATCGGCTCAGGATAACAGGTGAACGATGATTGCATCGCGACCATGGAAGAATGCGGATGCATCGAGAACATCGTGTTATGTTTTTTCCGCGGATCCGCTTCAGCCCAGGTGACGTCCCACACGTGCGCCTGAATGGGATCGATCATTCCGCCGCGCGTGGAGCCCACGGCGTAATCGGTCCGCAAATAATTCGTTTTATAGACCAGCGGAGATAGTTCGTCGCTGTAGCGCCAACGCCGGCGCGTGCGCGCCCGATCCCGCTGCAGGTAGTCCGCTGGCCGATCGGTCGCGATGCGGTAGATGACCTCGGGCAGGTTGTAACTTTTTGCCAATGGCGCGAAATAAAGAGACCAGCCACCGTAACCGGCTGTCGGGGGGGTGTTGCCGAAAAGCATCCAACTAAAGTCGGAGGCCTGAGAGTTCCAGCGTTCGGCCACCGGCCCTTCCGTGGTACGCGAATTAGGTCCACGCAACACGCCGTTCAATGTATTGGCCGCCAGTTCAGCAAAAAGCCAATCGAGCATCAGCCGCCCACGCTCTTTAATCGCGGGGTCCTGTGCCCAATTGGCCAGAAAAAGTAACGGGATCGCGTATTCAGCAAGGTACTCGGTTGGATTGAATTCTCCCTGCCCCATGCTCGTCGAGAGATCCGTCCAGTAAATGAGATAAGCGCGCGCCTCGGCTAGATTTTCCGCCGAGGACTTTCCCGTGTACCATGATTCCGCGGGATCGTTTGGATACAGCTCGGACATGAGGTAAAGCGACGCGTAGTACATCATCCAATGATTCTCCGTATCGCCGCGCTGTTGCCGGGTCGTCCGCCACGCCTCGCGGATGGAAGCCAAAGCGGCGGGCGACAATCGGCCGCGACCTAAAAAGGCGGTCGACACGGTAGGAAACATCCAGAAAGGCCCCGTGCCGGGCTTGCTCATGAGCTCGATCACGCGCAGAGAACAGTGCTCGTAATCCTGGCCGCGCACCAACCTGGCCGCGATCGTGACCAGATCTAATTTTGCCGGATCATTCGTCTTAAATTTAGCGCCGGCGGCTGCGAAATCGATTACCTCATCGATGCGGCGAACATAGTCGGCTTGCCGTTGTTGCTCATTCAAGACCGGCGCCGTCGAGGGTGCCGGGCCGGACAAGGCCGAGCGGGCCCGCGCGCTGAGCGCCGTAAGCGTTAACAAAAGAACCAGAGAAAAAATAGGTTTCATGGCGAAAAAGGGGTAATTAGTTAGTGCTCCGTGGGAGGATCAGAAAATTGTTTACGACGGTCCCAGCCAGTGCATCCGCTCGCCAGGTCCGACCAAAATCTTTTGAGACGTAAAGCGTTTCGCCATACACGCTCGCATAAAGCCAGCCCGCGGGATCGATGCCTACGCGCCACACGCGATGCGGCGCCGGCAGACCGGCATTGCGGTCCTGCCACGTGACGCCCCCATCTTCCGTCGTCAGCACGCCGTGAGCCCAACTGCCGATGGCGTAGCGCAGCGGCTGAGTGACATCAAAGGTTACATTATAAAGCGCGCGGGCCGTCGGCACGTTTGGAAAAATAATCCACGTCACCCCACCGTCCGTCGATCGCCAGGCCCCCGCATTTTGCGTGACGGCCAACCACACCTGAGGATCATGCGGCGATTGCTGAATATCCGTCACCATTTCTTTAGTAGGCAAGACCTGCCGCCAATGCGCGGCGGCATCTTCCGTCAGGTAAATACCAGTCTCACAGCCCGCGAACACGCGACCCGCGCGCGTACGGTCGACCTTGATCGCCTGCGTGTATTTGCCCCGATCGGGCAAACCATTTTCGCGCCGCTCCAGCGTCTGCGCTCGATCGGCTGACACGGCCACCCCATCGGGCAAGGCCAAGTAAACGTAATCAGGCGCGTTCGGATCAACGGCGACATCCCGCGCTTCCGTCATCTCCCAACCATTGCACATCCGCCACGATTTGCCGCCATCGAGCGTGCGCCAAAGACCGTTGAGGGCCGACGTGTACCAGACCCGGCGGTCGCGCGGATCAAAAGCTACGGCCGTGACCCCCATATCGTTATAGCCGAGGTGCTGCCAGGCCCCCGCGGCATCCCGCTGGAAAACTCCATTCATCGTCAAAATTTCTGCCCCGATGGTGTAATTGCGGTTAATGTTCGCGCAGATAAAAAAATCATACGCGGGCTTCGGCGTCGGAGCCGCGACCCCGAGAGTGCTGAGCAGGAGACCCAAGAGCGGGCCCGTAATTTTTTTGATGACCATAAAATAAGTAAGGTTTAGGGTTTTACGCGCTCAGTGATCCTGCGCGGTTAGAATCTAGGATGCGTTCAGGACCGAAAATTACGCAGTGCGGCGCACGTGAGTTGAGCGCCGTCAGGCGACCAAACTCGACTCCACCACCGCCGGCGTTCTGGCGTTGCGGTGCGCGGCTCACGACGACAGAAATAAAAACTTTATGAAAACCACCCTGATGATTGGTCTGCTGGCAATCTCTTGCCTGATCGTTACGTCCCACGGCGCGGCTACGTCGACGCCCACCCAACGACTCGCCGCGCTGGGCCTGACCCTGCCCGCTGTGCCGCCGTCGATGGCTAACTACGTGCCGGCCGTGCGGAGCGGTAAATTGATTTTTTTGGCCGGACAAATTGCGCGTGGCGCCGACGGTAAATTCCTCACCGGTAAAGTCGGGCGCGAGCTGACGGAAGCGCAAGCGGCGGAAGCCGCGCGGACGTGCGTGCTGCAATTGCTGGCGGTGCTCCAAGCGGAACTCGGGGACTTGGCGCGCGTGCAGCGCATCGTGCGCGTGGGCGGTTTTGTTAATTGCACCGATGATTTCACCACGCAGCCCAAGGTCGTTAATGGCGCTTCTGATTTGCTGGTCGCCGTCTTCGGACCGGCGGGTCGTCACGCCCGCGCCGCCGTCGGCGTCAATGCCCTGCCCGCGGGCGCCCCCGTCGAGATCGAACTGATCGCGGAAGTGGCGGACTAAATCCGCGGCGGGAAAAATTAAAGGGCGCGCGCGCATAGATTAGAGCGCCCGCGCCGCTGCGCGTACCCCGTTGATCACGCGTTCGCAATCGGCGGGGGAATTAAAAATGTGCGTCGAGATACGCACCACTTCGAGCCCTTGCTCCGTGACCGGACGACAACGCAGCCGGTGCTCATCGAGGAGATAGGTAAATAATTTATGCGCCCCCGCGCGCGCGTGGCGAATGGAGGTCATGGCCGCGCGCATATCATCCGCGCGCGGCGTGAGCACCGTGATCCCCTCAATCCGCGCCAACTCTGTCTGTAATAAAGTGGCGAGCTCACGGCCGTGAGCGGCGATGCGCTCGGGCCCCATTAAAGTTTGCCCGCGCACCGCTTCGGCGAGGCCCGTGATCAGCCCCGCGTTGCGCGTGCCGTATTCGTGGCGCCTCGTGCCGTCAAAATACTTCAGTTCGCCGGGCAAGAACGGTAACTCCGCGCCGTGCGACCCCATGGAAGTCGGGGCCACCTCAACCAAGCGATCGCGGCGAATATAAAACACTCCGGTTTCATGCGGTCCGCCCAGCCACTTATGTCCACTGAAAGCATACGAATCACACCCGAGTGCATTTAGATTCACCGGGATCATGCCGACCGCCTGCGCGCCATCGACATGAAACCAAATCCCCTGCGACTGCGCGAGGCGGGCGATGGCCGCCACCGGCAGGACCAGACCCGTGGTGCACGTGACGTGACTCACCTGAATCACCTTAGTCCGCGGCGTAATCAGCGCGCGAATCTGCGCTAGGTTAGCCTCCGGACTCGTTGGGTCAGGCTCGAACAAGCGCACCGTAATTCCCCGCAACTTCGCTTGATTATACCAAGGGAAAGATCCGCCGGGATGCGCGTGGGATTCAAAAATAACCTCGTCGCCCGCGGTGAGCGCCAAGCCCGCGGCGATGAGGCAATTGCCCTCAGTGGCGTTGCGCACGAAGCTAATTTCTCGCGACTGCGCGCCGATGAATTGCGCCACGGTGACGCGCGCCGGCTCAAACAAATCATACCCCGTCTCAGAATGCTGCTGCAGTTTATACATGGTCGCGATCATCTGATCGAGCACCGGCTGCGCCACGGGGCCCAGCCCGCCCGTATTTAAATAGAGCGGATCTTCGAGGAGAGGATAACTCGCGCGCACCGCCCGCCAAAAGGCAGCAGGTTGGGCGGCCTCAAAAATTGGCCAACTCGCCACCACCGCTGAGGCCGGCGCCGCCGCCGCCACACTCCCGCTGGCCCACGCGCCCACCACACCCGTGCCTAGCCCTTGAATAAATGTCCGTCGATTGGTTTTCATAGGTCGGTAAATGTTAACGTGTGGTCGACGGTAAAAGCAGCGCCCGGCGCGAGTGAAAGATCGTGTTCATATTGAAACGGCAGCGCCGCGAGGGGATTGCCCCGGCGCACAAACCAGTGCAGCGTCCCAGTATTATTGGTGAAGCGAAGATTGACGCGCCGCTGCGAAATATCCTTCTGCCCGCGCCATTCCATCCACGAACTCGCGGCTCCATGCACCGCGGCCTCGCCCACGCGATTACCCTCCGCGAAAATTCCGATGGACGCATCGCCGTGTTCGTCGAGCAAATCGCGGGCGCCCCGAAATTGCAGACCACTATAATGCGAGCCGGTGAGCCCTTCGTGCGAATGATACTGGCCCAACGCCAGCGGGCGCCCCGCCACATTTTGCAACGTCGCCACCCAACGCAATGACCAGGCGTGCGCCGAAAGAATCGTGAAATTTAACGCCCGTCTCTCCTGCAAAAGCAGCTCGCCCGCCGCGCCAACCCGCCAGTCCAAAAGATGCGCTAAATGATTATTGCTCTGCTCCACCCACGCCGTGTGCTGCTGCGTGCCGTGATCATCACGCCATTGATAACCATCTGCGCGCCGATAGGTGCCGCCACCCCAAAAATTATAGCCCGCCAAACAATTAATCGTGAAACTCAGCCCATGTTGCCAGCGATGATCGTTCGGGCGAAAATTCGTTAACTCCTCCCCCGCCAGCGTGCAGACTGGATGCGCGTAGGGCCGTGCGGCCTCATCCAAGGATGTCTCGGGCCGAAAAACATAACGCAGCAAACGCCCGCCGCCGACCCGATGGATTTCCACCGCGCGGTCGCCGTCGTGAACGAGTTGCAGCGCGGTACTCATGAGAGCGCCACGGTGTAGCTGGCCTGACCGCCCGCAAATTCATGCGTGCTGCCATCAGGCAATACCACTTGCCCAGGAATATTTTCAGGTCCCGCGACCTCGAGCGTGAAAGTCGCTCCGGTCACCCGCCAAGCCACGGTGATTAAACCGGACGGCGTGCAGACGCTGCCTTGCGCGTGCGTGAGTCCACAACGATACGGTTGCAGGCGAAGGCGCGCGAACCCCGGCTCGACGGGCATGACGCCCAAAATGCGCTGCTGAAATTCCAGCACGGGATGCGCGGACCACGCGTGGCACAACGAACGCCAGTAACTGTTCTCCTCGACGAAAGTAGATAAGCCGTAACTGACGGACTCATGCCAGGGGCCCAAGTATAGTGGCAGATCATCGGAGCGACCGCAGATCGCCAGCGCCTTGAAGCCGATGTGCCACCAGAAGAAAGAGCCCGGCGCGAGTTTTGAATCGTGCGGAAAACGCCGCAGCATAATCGACCGCTCCCGCTCGCCCGCCAAGCCCGCGAGGATCGCCCACGCATTGCCGTACTGACTAATTTCCGGACCACCTGGACGATCAAAATACAGCCCTTCGGCCTCGGACCAAAACAGCGCATGCGCTTTCTGGCGCAGCCCCGCGGCCTCCGTCGTGAGCGCCGTCGCCTCGGCCACGCGATCGAAATAACGTAACAGCCACGCCGCCTCATCAAGCGCGTTGATGTATTGCGCCGCGTGAATACAAGTTGCGCCCGTATCCGCGCCCGGCACGACCCCGCGCGGCCACCATGGACACCAGTCGGTGATATTCCAGTACGGCATTTTTGCCGGCAAACCCGCGGCATCTGTGTGGCGCCGATACCAATCGAGCACCGCGCGCACCCCGGGCAACAAATCCTGCACCGTGGCCCGATCGCCCGTGCATAAAAAATAATCCCGAATGTTAGTAATCCAATGGACGCTCCACGCCGGAATAACCTGCAAGAGCCGCGAGGGAAAACGCGCCTGCGTCAGGCCATCGGACAATCGCGACCAATCAAATTGATAAAGCGCCTGCCGACTCAACCGCGAGTCACCCGTCGTCAACATCGCGAGCTGCGATGTGATCATCGTGTCGCCCGCATACTGCATCTGCTCATAATGCGGACAGTCCTCAAATGTTTCATGAGAACACATCTGCATCGTGTGCAAACCGACCTGCCAAATTTTATCGAGCGCGGCATCGGACGAACTAAATTTCGCCGCCACGTGATACGGATACGCGGTGTAGCGCTGCTGCACTGCATGCAATGTGAGCGGCGACGCCCCCACGGTGATTTGCAAACCCACGTAGCGGAAAGCCCGCCAATGCAGGGGCTCGAAAATATCCGCGCGGCCCGCCGGCTCCCACGTGTCGCCCCAACCCGTTACTTTACCGCGGCGATCGAAGGTCCAACCAGTACTTTCATCGGCAAAATGCGAAGCGAGATTCGCGAGCGACTGCTGCTTACCGAGCAATTTCGCCCCCGCCGTGCCCCACGGCAAACGCAAGGCCTCCGCGTAATTCAACCGCACCCGACTGCCCGCACCACCACTGACCGCGAGATGGGGAAACGCTGTCGTCAGCACCCCCATATCCAGCACGAGATCAATTTTCTCGCCCGCGGCTAACGTGAGCGGCACGCCGGCCGTCAGCAATTTCTGCCAAGCCGGCGACACTGCGCCCCCACCGACCATATAAGCATCGGGAAACGGCGTGAGCTCTCCTTCGGTCAACATCGGAATCATCCGCGGCAGCAACCCGTAAGGACTGGCCGGGTCGCGGCGATTTTCTAAACGCTCCGCTTTAAACAGCACTTCCGCGGCTGACCATGCTTGGTCGTCAAATTCGGGCTGCGTCCAACCGGCCGGAACCAACGCGGAAATCCGGTGCTCGAAATAACCCAAATAGCCTTCAAACGTCGTGTGATCATTTTGAAAACGATGACCATGATCCACCGCGACTCGCCACTGCGCATTCGTCTGTAAATCGACAAGCTCGGCCCCCGCCGCATCGACCACGGCTCCCTCCAAGACGAAGCCACCGGCATAAGTCATGACTGAACAAGGCGCGCCCAACAGCGCCGGCCGGTGCGCCACGCGCGACATATCCTGCACAATCACCGCGAGCGCATTGCGACCGGGCCGCAAGTGAGGCGTCAAATTAAAGGTATCATAGAAATGATGGTTGATGTTTCCCTTCGCCGGCCCGCGACCCACACAAATCCCGTTACAATAAAAAACATAACGACTATCGGCCGACAAATGAACCGTCAGCGCGGCTGCCCTAGGATCAGCGAGTTCAAACGTGCGCCGGAAATAACGCACCTGATAATGCGAGGGCGAAGCTTGCCCCGAAACTGGCACCGCGTGGGTGCCTTCGGCTGACCAAATCCACGACGCTCGCTGAACAAAGGGTAAGGGTAACATAACGGGGTAGTCGTTAGCGCAGACGGCGTAGATTAGTTGAATTTCGGAATTTGACCATCACTTGCCGGAAAAAAGCCGAAAAATATCCTGCCCGCCGGAGACCAACACCCGCTGAGGCAGGCCACGTGGCAGCTTTGGCTACTGAAACTAGCTTTAGTGTTTTTCATGGGGTTTTACAGGGGTTTTTCGCTTCTAAGCTGGCCAAGCAGCGCCAGCCGACCAAAAATGGCTTACTTAGACCCTATTTTTCAACATCTGTTTTCAGTTATTTTCACTTCCTTCATGAAAGTTGTTTCATCTACTCCCCGCCTGATCATGTGCGCCACGACTTGGTCGCTCGAAGGATACCCTGCGCCGGCCCGCGAATGGTCGCTGGAGCGCAAACTCACTGCCATCCAAACAGCGGGCTTTGATGGGGTGTGCGCCAACGTCACCCCGGAACTAAAAGCCGGCGCCGCGCGGCGCGGCTTAGCGATGATGAGCGGATTTGATTGCAGCGATTTAGCCGTGACGCGCCCGCGCCTCGAAGCGCAACGAGCGCTCGGGGTGCATTTCATCAATATTCAATTACTCAATCACGACACGCCACCCGCCCAAGCGGCCGCGCTCGCCGTGCGACTCATTAAACTCTCCAAACGGCTCGGTCTTGGCGTGCACATTGAAGTGCACCGCGACACCGCCACCGAAACTCCGGAGAAATTCACGGAGATTGCACGCCGTTACCGCCAAGCCACCGGCGAGATCATGCCCGTGACGTGGGATCATTCGCATTTTGCCGTCTCCAAGCACATGCTGCCGAAAGATTATTCCGCCCGCCTGCTGGCCTGGCCCGAGTCGATTCAGCACTCCCAAATGTTTCATCTGCGCCCCTTCAATAGTCAGCATTGCCAAATTCCCGTAACGAACGGCCGCGGTCGGCTCACTCCGGAATTTCGCGATTATTTAGCGTTCACCGAGGATTTATTTACGCTCTGGCTGCAAGGCCCGCGCCCCGGGGGCGAACTCTGGGTCTGCCCTGAACTGGGGACCAGCGTGGGCTATAACGTCAGTACCAATCCCCCCGTCTGGCCCGACGCTATCCGTTGCCGCCAAGAACTCCTCGGCGCTTGGGCAAAAGCGCTGGAACGAGCAGGATAACTGCTGATTTTTTTCGGAAGCACTCATCATTTTTGGCTCCGGGCCGAGCCCGGTCGGCTGATCGCTAGCCTCGGCCAGCGGGGTTCCTGGCGCGACGCAGATGAGACCGTGGCAACGGCGCGCAAGATCCGATCGTGATACCGACAATATTTCGCCGCAAATTGCTGAAAATCCCTTGACTGTGACTGAGCATTTTTCATAAGTTAATGTGAAAGTTTCAGTACGGGCGAAGTCCCAGCCCATCGCCCACCCCATGCTCCTCACTGATATTGCCAAGATAGCCAGCGTCTCACCGGCCACGGTGTCGCGCGCCATCAATCAGCCGCAGCTCGTCGCGGCTGAGAGTCTCGCACGCATTCGCGCCGTGATGCTGGAGCATAATTACGTGCCGGCCCCGCTCAATCGTCGCCGCGGCCCGAAGGCTCGCCTCCCCGAACAGCGTCGCATTGGGGTCTGGTTTGTCGGGGCTAAAGCGAACAATTCCAATCTCAACTGGTTTCAAGATCAGCTCCTGGAAGTTCAATCCACCGATCCGCATTACCGCGTCGATCTCCGCGTGCTTTTTTCCAATAACCCAGATGAGCTCCCGCGGAACTTGGCCGGTGAGAATTTGGATGGGGTGATCATCCAAGGCATGGAACCCTCCGCTGAGTGCCTCGCCAAATTGCGCGAACTTCCTCACGTGTGGTTCATGACCCGCCGGTCAGCTAGTTATCCAGGGGATTACGTGGAGCCCAATAACGTGGAAAATGGCCGCATGGCGGCTGACTACCTCAAGGAACGCGGCCATAAATCAGTCGCCGTGATATCAACAGATCCCGATTATAGTGCGGTAGTTGCTCGCAATTATGCTTTTGTAAATCGAGCAAATGAGCTTGGCCTAGCGGTCCATACGATTTTAGGCCAATCGAATCCCGGGGTTAGCTACCTCGAAATCGCCCCCCTCCACGGTGAAAGCGAAGTCCTCGTTCGGCGCCTCCTCGCCTGCACCCCCAAGCCCACCGGCTTGTACATCCCTGTCGATCACTTCTGTGGTGCTTTTTTCCGCGCCCTGCGGGCAGCTGGGAAAAAACCGGGTCGGGATGTCGAAGCTATCTTAGGTAATTATAACCCAATGATTTACCATAATATTGATCATTCGCCAGCGGTTCTAGACATTAATCTTCCCATGCTGGTGAGAAAGGTGATTGACCACTTGCTTTGGAGAATTGAAAATCTTGATGCATCCGGTAGAATAGGCATCACCGTTTCTCCCCGACTCATACCCCCTTTGGCCGTCAACGGCACTACCCACTAACATTTATCCCTTTCCCGACCTTATGAACCCGCTACGCGGCGTTCATTTTCGGAAACTACAAACCACCAATAAGCATGAAACCAGCCCCCTACAGCTACCGCAACCGCGCCCAGCAAGTTCTGGTCGTCGGTTTGGCGGCATTGCTGACGTCTTCGATCGCCTTCGGGCAGTCGGACGACTCAGTTCGCCGTCTCCAAGAAGAAAACGCTGCCCTCCGCAAGCGTCTCGCCTCCCTCGAAGGCCAAGCTCAGCCCGCGGCCCCTGCCGCTCAGGCTGCTGCTCCCGCCGCTGCTCGCCCTGCGATGGCTGCTGAGCCCGTGGACAAGGATGTCTTAGTCCTCACGCCCTTCGAAGTGAAGAGCGACAAGGATTTCGGCTACCTGAAGACGAATGCAGTCACCGCGACTCGCGTCGGCATGGAAATCCAGAATGTACCGTTGAATATCTCGGTGCTTTCCCAAGAATTCCTCAGCGATACGAACGCCCGCACGCTGACCGATTTGTTCCGGTACTCTGCGGCCGCCTCTGGTGATACCCGCTTCAGCGGTATGCGCGTGCCTGCAAACGAGAACACCCCTCAGGGTGGTTTCACGATGCGCGGTTTCCAAGTTAACAATATCATGCGTAACGGTGTGTTTCGCTACATCTCGCATAATTTTGACAACGTAGAACGTATCGAGGTCGTCAAAGGACCTGCCTCCGTATTCTTCGGTCAAGGCTATCCCGGCGGCGTCATCAACTTCATCACGAAGCGTGGCGAATTTCGCGATATTCCAGGTAGCATCACTCACCAACGCGACCACTACGGTGGCGAACGTGTGCTGGTCGACCAAAACACCATGCTGTCGAAGAAAGCAGCTATCCGCTTTGTCGGCGGCTGGGAAGACACCAAGGGCGAACGCCGATTTGCTTTTCGCAAAGGTTTTACGGCCACGCCCAGCTTGACCCTCAATCCGCTCGATAGCGGTAGAGTAAAAATCAACCTAGACTTTGAATATTCAAATCTACGGGTTAATGCCAACGACTACGAGTGGATCTACAGCGACTTCGCCGGCTGGCACGCCGCGTCGAAAACCTCGCAGAATACGGCCTTCGTCAATAACGTGATTACTGCTAGCGCCGGTAACGGCCTCGCGGCTAACGTCGTTCAGATGACCGACACCCCGACCCTCGCTTACGGTACGTACATCAACAATAAACGTATCGCGACCGGCAATCTGAACCTGCCGGCCTACACAGCGGTTAAACGGGGTGCTTATTACACCGACAAGAGCGGCAAGCACATCTATGATGAAGATTTCAATTATAGCAACCGCGGCGCCAGAACCTGGAGTATCAATAAAGTGGTTAGCGCCAGTGTTGATATTGCAGCGACCGATTGGCTGGATGTTCGCTATGTCTTAACTAAGGACAATGCGGATGACGATCACATCGGCCAAGGCGGGGCGCTGATTACCCCTTACGCCGACGGTATCCACTTCAATGCCGCTACCGGTAACACCTCGGGCTACTACCGCGATACCACCGTCCAAAACTTGGATATCGTACTCAAGTACGACGCCTTTGGCACCAAGAATAAGATTTTGTTTGGCCATCAACGCTCAGAATGGCTTCAGCAATACAACGCCAACGCGGGCATCTCCGATCTGAACTTCGCCGGCCTCCCCGGCGCACGGAATGTGATTTCTAACCCCGACTACGCGGGCGTGAACGTGGGCAAGTACAATTGGATGAACGTACCGATTAATCAAGTCATCTACCAGCGCGATGGCACCATCAAGCCGGTGAGACAGATCTTCACCAACTACGACCCAGGCTTTGAAATTCAGCCTGACAATCAAAAATTCTTTACCCGAGACCGCACCGCGCTGGACGGGTATGTGCCGAGACTGAAAGGTACCTACGTTAACTTGCAAAGTACTTTGCTGAACGATCGCCTGACGGTCTTGGCGGGTATTCGCGAAGAAAATCGTCTCGAGCGACTCCAGTATCAGTTCAATAACGCCCCCTGGTTTATCTATCCGATCGACGAAGAAATGTGGAAGGATCCGGTCAAGTACCCCGAAAATGTCTGGGGCCACAGCATCAGCTACCAAAAAACGATCCCCCAAGATCAAGATGGCAAGTCGTGGATGGCCGGTGCTTCCTATGCTATCACCCCACAGCTGTCGGTTTATGCCTCCGTTTCGACCGTGTTTAAATATAACACGGGTAACATCGGTGGCTTCTATCCTGGCGATGAGGTAAAGTATGCCGCTGCCATGCTCGATGCATACAAGGCCGCCGGCCAAAACAGCTTCAGCTGGCGTGGAAAAACGATCTCCTCAACCGCTGATTTCGTGAATGCCGTTAATGCCGAGAATTTCAGTTCGATGATCCCGAACGAGAACGGAATGAATAGTGAAATCGGTGTGAAGTATACTTCGAAGGATCAGAAGATTGTGGGTACCCTATCAATCTTCAGCGCCAACCGCGAAAATCGTAAGGAAGACGATGGCGTTGCTCAGAGTAACTTGAATGAGAAATTCAATTACAGCACTGACCCAATTATCCTTGCCGGCGCTACTGCCGCGAGAGCTAACGGCGTGCAACTTGATGGGTTTGGCGCTAATTCTGGTCGTCTCTTCCGCATTCGCTCTTACGGCAACAATGTGCGAGTGCAGGGCGGCGAGGCCGAGGTCATCTGGACCCCAATCCGCAACTTCCAAGCCGTCATCAATGGTTCCTATATGCCGGAAGCTTACACGATTGCAGACAGTCGCGCGGTCTATGCCCAACCAGGCACGGCGGGGTTTGCTGCTCTCACGGCTACTCAACAACGCGATTCCAACATCCTGTGGAAATCTCGCGTTGAGAACATCCCTGAGTATCGGTTCAACTTCTTCGGGAAGTACACGTTCACCCAGCCCGTCCTCGGCAGCTTCGGCCGCGGTTCGAGCATCGGCCTCGGTGTGCGTTACTCTTCCGAGACGGTTGTTTCCCGTTCCGTGGATTGGAATCCTCTCGCGGGCGGCTTCCAAGCCGGAAACTACATCGTTGCCGACCTAACCGTTGGTGTGCCGTGGGAATTCGCTGGCTACAAGATCCGCACCAGCGTCGGTATCTATAACGTTACCGATGTAGAGTACTCGGAAGGATCCTATGTCCGCTCTCCTGCGCGCAACGCGCTCTTGACGAATACCGTCACGTTCTAATCGGTTAAACTAACGTTTACCGTCACTATTCAGGGCGGCGCCTCTCTAGGCGCCGCCCTTTTTCTGCCCAACCCGCCCGCTTTAACCCTCAACCGTCCACCGCTTTTCAGCGGAACCACCTCGCCCGAGTACTCGCCGCCCGCGCGGCATCGTTCAGACCCAAAGCCCGCCGCTTGGCCTGTAATCAGCGCCCCGATTTTTCCTCACGCTCCGTCGATAACTTGACTCACTCCAACATGCGCTTCGCCTTCGCCTTTTTCCTGCTCCTCCCACTCGCCGCGTTAGCTGATTCCCCTTTCACCGGACGCTGGCGCCTCGATAACGCGCGCAGCACCGCCCTCGATGGCTGGAGCACCTGGGAACTAGTCATCACTGTCGCCGAGCCTCGCATCAGCCTGCAACACGACATGCAATGGCATTCCACCAAATTCTCGGCGACCAATACGGTCGATACCACGCAGTCAGTTGCTTTGCCGAATTTCTTTCGCGTCGAACAACGCCACATGGCCCTCTATCCGGCCCAAGGCGGCGTGACCCCCGTTCGCGCCAGTTGGATCGACGCTGGCCGCACGCTCCGCCTCGAGGCCGAAACCCCGCTCGAAATTTCCCAAGGGCAAGCCATCCTTCGAATTTACTCCGAGTATCGTTTGCTCGAAGGCGACACGACCCTAGTCCTGATCGAGCTGCACCACTCCCGCCCACAACCCTTGGTCTACCGCTTCACCAAAGTCCCCGAGCAGAAATGAAGATTGCCCGCGAAATACGCGAGCTGACGCGAAAAATGATTCCTTCAACTCCACTCAATCAGCCAAGCTCAGCCAATTCTAACCACGGATTTCACGGATGAATACGGATAATCAAGCAAAGACAAATCCCCTGGCTTTCACCCCACAGGTGAACGGATTTGAGCCAGGTTTTTTCTATGAATTATCTCTGCAGCCGTGGAGTTTCGTGGAATCCGTGGTTAATTCCGAAAGGATGATTCCGGTTCAGGCCGGCCCCGCGCCTCTTGCGCGCCGTCTCGTATCTTTCGCCGGCCTCACCTCCGCTCTTCCTAACATGCATCGATTCTTTCTGCTCCTGACCATCTGTTGCGCCAGCTTTGCAACACTTTGCCGCGCGGAAGCGCCGGCGAAAACGGGCTTCGTGATGCGCTGGGACGGCGACTGGAAGGTCGCCGGCGCCCTCCCCGAGAAAGTTCTGCTACTCAGCTTGCAGGGCCTCACCAACCGCGCGACCCCGCAGCTCTACATTGTCCATCCGCGCGATTTTCAGTGGGAGATCACCGAACCCCTCTTCGAATTCTACCAGCGCAAGCATGGCGTAAAATTTGCGGAAGTGAAAAATACGGAAGAGGCGCTCAGCCGCTTCGCCCACTACGCCAAAGGCTACGTTATCTGGGACCCAGCCGTCCCCGCCTCGATGAATGTCGCGCTGACCATTGCAGGATTAGAGAACGCGCTGGTCGTAACGACCGCGCAGCTAGCGCAGATGGAAAAACACCGCCTGCCGCCCATCGATGACCTCCGCGGTCGCTACACCGGGCAAACGGATGCCCAGATCTACACTGACGCCGTCACCCGCTACTGGGCGCGCTGCTCCCGCGATAGTATCATGCTGATGGGCGGTCATGCCGGCGCGGTGCGCCAGCCCGCCATGGCCGACTGGGGCGTTCAGCAGAAAATGTTCTTCCACGATCTCTCGGCTAATCCCGCGCGGCATCCGGAGGAACTGGCCCTAGCGCAAAAACTGCTGAGCGAACTGCGTCCAGGCGCGATTATCTTTGGTTGGCATTCCTACGGCAAAGATACCGAGGAGCAATGGACCACCCTGCTTTCCGGGTACGGTCATAAGATGGAGGGCCTGCACAATCTGCCCAACCTGAGCTTCAATTCCCAGTTCGGCTTCACGCCCGGTTTCAAGTTCACCAACCACCACCATGTCGCCCGCGACGCGCAGCTGACGGCCGAGGCAAAAGTCTACCTGTCCTTCGTCCAGTCCGACAGCATTGGCATCGGCGTATGGACCAAGCCCGGCCGCGGAAAATTGCCCTTCGCTTGGCAAGTCACGATGAACTGGACCAAGTTCTCCCCGGCCGCTCTCGAATATTTCCACGAGAGCGCCACGCCCAACGACTACTTTATCGGCGGGCTGAGTGGCCCCGGTTATATGTATCCCAACCATATCCCAGCGGAGCGCTTCCCTCAACTGATGCAGGAGGCGAACGAGCTGATGACCGAGCTTGATGAACATATCATGGAGATCATGGATAATTCCGCGGCTGACGGGAACGTGGGCAATGCCGATCTGACGAAGGAAACCGTTGACCGTTATTACGCAGCTTTCCCGAATGTGATCGGCTTTATCAATGGCTACGGCCCCGCCCGTACGCGCGACCTGCGTGATACTCGGCCGATGATTTCCTACGACTACTACATCGACCCGCGCCGCCCACGGGCCGAGGTAGCCGCCGATCTGAACGAGCTCATCGCACTCAATACCACGCGACCCTATTTCCTCCTCGTCCACGTGCGCGAATCGAACGACGTCAATAGCCTCATCACCATCACGCAGCAACTCGATGGTCCCACGGAAGTGGTGCCCGTCGATGTCTTCCTGAAACTCGCCGCCAGTAAAAAAACCTACACCACCCGTTACCAAGATCCCGCCGATCCAAAACATTTTAAGGGATATAAGTGAACTCGCGATTGATTCATCGCCAAAATCGGGAGCGCCCGCGTCCCTCCGGCGCAACCCCTCACCACTAGCCTTTCGCCTTTCGCCTCTAGCCTTCTGCCTTCCGCCTTTCCCCTTAGCCTTTCGCCTTCTACCCCTCACCCCGCCTCCCCCATGAATACCTCATCTCGTCGCACGTTTCTAAAAAGCTCCGCCGCTCTCGCCGCCAGCCTGCCTTTCGCCCAGCTTAGCCTGCGCGCGGCTGCGCCCGATTCAGCCCCGAATGCTCAAGGTGGTCTCCTCTTTGATGCGGCTGACCTCCCACGCATTCGTGCCAATACTCAGCACCCCCGTTTCGCGAAGCTGTGGCGCGCGATGACCGCAGCTGATCTGGCCGCTGACACCCAATTTTTGCTACACGCGGTCCGCTACAATAACCACGTGGCGGACATGATGCGCGTGCGCGAAATCGTCGAGCGCTCCTCCTTTGTTTACGTCATCAATCACGATGCTGCCCATCTCGCAGTGACCAAACTCGCGATTCGCCAACTGCTCAATTATCCTAAGTGGGATTATTTCTTGGAAGCTGGAAAAAAAGTGATCGGCCTCCAACGCGCCTCCGAGGCCACCATCGCGCTCGCCTACGCGCTCGATTGTCTGGGCGACGTTTTAACCCCGGCCGAAGTGGCTGAAATTGAAAATAATATCGCCACGAAAGGAGCGCCCGCCTGCTTTACGACGCTCTATGGCATGAAATATCCTGAGCGGGTTAAAGGCTGGGGCTTCGATCCGGAAGATGATTACCCGCAAGCTTTCCGCGTCAGCCTCGCGCGCTGGCCGCTGATTCTGAACTCGACGAATCTCAAAATAATCCCCACCGCCGCGCTCGGCATTGCGGGGGTGCTCCTCCATGGTCGTCACCCCCAAGCCGCGTCATGGCTCGAACTCGCTCGCTCGAGCGCCAAGGCTTTCTCCACCATGTATGGCTCTGATGGCGCCTACGATGAAGGCGCGAGCTACTGGGGTTACACCACGATGCATTTGGCAATGTTTGCCGAAACACTCTGGCGCCGACTTGGCATCGATGATCGCCATCTCATTAATTATCCGGGCACGGTGCGCTACGCCCTCGCTCTGACGATGCCGACGAAAGGCACCGGCTTTGACCCAACGCAGGCGCCGCGCAACCTCGCCGTACCCACGCTGAAGGTCGACCCCGCTAACGATATTGTTAATTTTAGCGACTCCCTCACCGCGAGCGACGTCTCGATCGCCGCCTGGGTCGCCCGCACGCATCGCGACCCGCTGGCCCAGCACATTGCGAAACATACGGCGGACATGAAAACCCCCTTCGGACTTATCTGGTTTGATGAGGCCACCCCAAGTGCCGCGCCCGAAAGCGCGCAGCAAGACGCCCATCTTTCCAACGATATCGTGGTTTCCCGCACGGGCTGGGCCGCTGCCGATAGCGTCGTAGCGCTGCGCAGCGGCGGGCCCGCCAATCATGAACACGCCGATCGCAACAGTGTTATTTTTAAAGCCCACGGCGAACGTCTCTTCCACGACCCTTTCCGCGCTGGTTATTCTTACACCACGCCGCGCTGGAAACTTCGCCTGACCGCGGCGCACACCTCTCTCCTGATTAATGGCCAAGGCCACCAATACCACGATGGCCACGAGGGTACCAACGCCTCCGCGGCGTGGGCGCGCGTCCAATCATTTAAAACCGGCCCGGGTTGGATGACTGTGACCAGTGAAGCCACCGAGGCCTATCAACTCGTCTCGCCGGAAGTGCAGCGCGTCGATCGCACCTTGCTTTACCTCAAACCGGATGTACTTCTGATCCTCGATCGCGTCGCACTCACCGCCGCCCAACCCGTCCAACTTCGCTTCCAAGTTTATAACGATGATGCCCGCGGGGCGGCGACGGCCACGGGCGCAACTTTTCACATCACGCGGCCTTTTGCCCAATTACAGGCGAGCGTCACGGGGCTCACGCCCGTAAGCTGTGCCACGGGTCAGCATGATCTGCCCGCGAGTGAGGGCGTGCATCCTTTCGTCGAAGCAACTTCGCCGACTGCGACCGAACACACCTTGCTCACTGTCGCCGCCGCCCACTCGACGGGCGAACAACTAAGCGGCCTCACCGTCACCCGCGAAGGGGCTAACTGGTGCGTCCGCGGAACTCATCGGGGGCTAAAAGTGGATGTCACGATCAACCCAACTGACGACCTCCCCGCCCTCACGATCGCCTCGTGACCCGACGTGATGGGCGTCAGACCTGAATCATCGGTTATCCTGAATCCGCAAAATCGGCTCCGCCTTTAATTTCATCCCATGCCGAATTTTAATCACGTCAACAATGCGGACTACGCGCTCATCGCCCTCTACTTTGGCATCGTGATTTTTGTGGGGTGGTATTCGTCCCGCAAAAATCGAAACACCGACGATTACTTCAAAGGGGGCGGAAAAATTCCTTGGTTTCTCGCGGGCGTCTCCAACTGGGTATCTGGTTTTTCCGCGTTTATGTTCGTGGCGGCGGCGGGCTTCACGTATCGCTACGGCCTGAGCGCGGTCGTGATTTTCACTTCGGCGACGTGGGCTTACCTCGTCGGCGCCTTTTACTTCGCTTCGCGCTGGCGCCGGGCGCGCATCAACTCACCACTCGAATTTCTCACCCGCCGTTTCTCGCCGTCGACGACTTATTTTTATTCGGTGACGGCAGTCGTGCCGCAAATTATCGGCATCGGCCAAGGTCTTTACATTCTCTGCATCTTTGTCGCCACCGCGCTGGGCTTTGCGGGCGGCACCCACCTCATCTTTGGGTTAACTTTGAGCGGTCTTGAACTGACGATGATCACGGTTGGTCTCGTCATGATTGCTTACACCGTGATTGGAGGCTTGTGGGCCGCGGTGCTGAGCGACGCGGTGCAGGGGGTGATTATTCTCGTCACTTCGCTCATAATTTTCCCGATCACCTTCCTCCATCTGGGCCAAGGGGCGGGCTTAGGTGCCGGCTTTGCCCGCCTGTGGCACGAAGCCCCTGCCGGCTATTTTGGCCTGAGCGGACAAACGGGGCAGCCGCTCTTTCTGCTGTGTTGGGGCATTAATGTTCTCCTCGGCTATAATGTAGCGTGGTGGCAGGTGCAGCGTTACCAGAGCGTGCCCGACGAACGCAGTGCCCGCAAAATGGCTTTTCTCTGCGCGGGTCTCTCCTTCATTGGACCGTTGCTGTGGATTCTCCCCGCGATGGGGGCGCGCGTGCTCTTCCCCAACATCGCGACGCTGTGGCCGCAATTCGCCGCGCCCGAAGAGGCCTCCTATGTCAGTCTCGCCCTCCTGCTGCTCCCGCACGGCATGATCGGCTTTGTGGTCGCCGCCATCCTCTCGGCCACGCTCGGTCAGGCCAGTGATGGTTTCAATTGGCTCGCGGCCACCACCACCCGCGACATCTACGTGCCTCTCCGCCGACGCCTAGGCTGGACGGCCCCCTCCGATCATCACCAGATGCGCGTGGCGCAAGTTACCATGTTGGTCATTGGCGGACTCGGCATCCTCGCCGCCTTATTTATCGCGAGGACCGGCGGCGCTTTTGATTTTGGGCTTAAATATTATTCGCTCACCGGACCTGGCTTCATGGTGCCGGTGCTACTGGGCATGATCTACCGTAAAACTCCGTGGTGGTCGGGGATGGCCTCGAGCATTGCCGCCTTTGTGGCCGCCTTTGGCCTGCTCGCCGTCGGGGCATTTCCTGACCATGTCTTTGAACGCAATATTCTCAGCGCGACGATTGCCGCTACGCTGATATTCATCTTTTCCGCTTTCTACTATCGAGCCGATGATCCGCGGAGCGCGGAATGCCGCCGCTTTGATCTCGATCTGCGCACGCCGGTGCCGATTGACGCTGAAGCTGCCGTCGGCGGTCTCCGCGATTATCAAATGCTGGCCTTGGTCAGCGTGCTGCTTGGGTTGGTGCTGATCGCGTGCGTCGTGCTACCCTCATCGCCCCTGGCCCCGCCCAGCATCAATGTTATCGCGGGCGGCTTGCTTTTTATTATTGGTGGTCTGCTCTGGCGCGCCTCCCGCCCAGCTAAGGTGAAAAATCCTTAACCACTAAATACAACCCATGCGCCTTCCGGCCCGACTCTACCGGCAATTCGACGCCGATCCTACGCTCCCCGTCCCAGGCGAAGGGTATGGCGGTTGGCAGACTGTGGAAGCGGAACTAGCCCCAGCGCACACCGCGCTGGTCGTCATGCATGCCTGGGATTGCGGCCAAGCGCACGAATTCCCCGGCTGGCGCCGAGCGGTTGAATACCACGCACGGGCTGAACGAATCCTCGCC
Organism: Opitutaceae bacterium; assembly: GCA_005787865.1. Taxonomy (GTDB): domain Bacteria; phylum Verrucomicrobiota; class Verrucomicrobiia; order Opitutales; family Opitutaceae; genus Lacunisphaera. Next base: position 20,422 of record SXZN01000197.1, read on the forward strand.
GACGTTTTCCCCCCGCTATTATCGGCGGTGCGCCGCTCACCCCTGCCGGTCTTTCACGTCGTGGGCGGCAGTCAGGATTATTATTCTCACCTCCCCGGCCACCAACGCGCCGTCCAACTTGCAGGGCCCTCCACCCATTTAGCACCCCTCGCGCCCGATCCCGTGTACGCGAGCCTGCAAAAACTCCGGGCCGCGCAGGGCTCTCCGGGCGCCCACAATGCGGCCGATATCGCCGCCGGCTTCGCGCAACTTGATTTTGCGGCGACCGCGCGCCCGATCGGCGCCGAGGGCATCGCGGCCGATGGGACCCAACTCGCCGCTCTTTGCCGAGCACACGATATCAATCACCTGATCTATGTCGGTTTTGCCCTCAACTGGTGCCTACTGATGTCTCCGGGCGGCATGGTGGATATGCGTCGCTCTGGCGTGCTTTGCTCCACTATCACGGAAGCCACCACCGCGGTTGAGAATCGTGAGACGGCTCGCGCCGAACGCGAAAAAGAACAAGCCCTGTGGCGGGTGGCCCTAGAATTTGGTTTGGTTTTTTCTCTCCCTGATTTTCTTCACGCCCTTTCCGCTGCTGCCCCCCGCTCATGAAAACCGCATCTAGCCTGGCCCTGCACGGCGGAGCCCCCGCCGTCACCGCAACCCTGCCGGTCCATCATCGCTGGGGCGCAGAGGAAATCGCCCGCCTCACTGCCATGGTGGAGCAACCGTCGCTCTTTTATTGGAACGGGCCCCAATGCGACGCCCTCCGCCGTGAGTTGCAAAAAACTTACCCGCTAAAATGGACGATGCCCTGCTCCTCCGGCAGCGCCGGCCTGCATATTGCGGTCGCCGCTCTGCAACTCCCTCCGGGCTCTGAGATCATCACCTCGCCCGTGACCGACATGGGTTCCGTCATCGGCATTCTGTATCAGCAACTCGTTCCCGTCTTCGCTGATATCCATCCGCACACTTACAATCTAGATCCCGAAGATGTGCGCCGCCGCATCACCCCTAAAACGAAAGCGATCATGATCGTGCATCTCGCGGGTAATCCCAGCGACATGGCTGCGCTCATGGCAATTGCCCGGGAGCATAATCTTTTCGTGATCGAAGACTGCGCCCAAGCGTGGGGTGCGGACTATCGCGGAAAACCCGTCGGGCTCTTCGGTGATCTCGCTTGCTACTCCTTTAATGAATTTAAACACGTCAGCTGCGGCGACGGCGGTATCGTCGGCACCAACGATCCACGGTTTGGCCCCACCCTGACCAAATGGGGCGACAAGCACTACGACCGCGTCACCGGCAACCGCAACCCCGAGGCTCTCTCGCCCAACTACCGCATGAGCGAACCGCAAGGGGCCGTCGCGGGAGCCCAGTTGGTAAAATTACCTGGCATCATTGCCCGCCACATTGACCTCGGCACTCGCCTGCTCCGCCACCTTCGCCAGCTCGCGCCGCCGGCCGTGCTTTTTCCGCAGATCGACGCCCAGGATACCCATAGTTTTTGGTTCTGCCTCATGCGGCTAGAACTCGCGCGCGTGCGTTGCTCGCGCGATGAATTCGTCACCGCCCTCAAAGCCGAAGGCGTTCAAGTCCAAGCCGGCTATATCCCTAAACCAGTTTACCGCTACCCCCTTTTCCAAAACCATAGTTTCTTCGCGGGATCCTGGCCGCTGCGGGAGTCCGGTCGCACAACCATGGATTACCGCACCGTCTCCTGTCCCGTGGCCGAAGCCATGCTCGCCGATGGTTTTTCCCTCGCGATCAACCCCGCGATGACCGACGAAATTATCACGCAGACGGCGACCGCGGTGGCCAAAGTGGCGCGCCATTTTGCCACGTAAGTGCGCGGCGCGGGAATTTTACGGCGTCGACAGCCGCAGGAAAAAAAATACTTCCGCCCAGCACGAGTAAACCGAGCACGGTAATGCCTAAACCAAACCGAGCTAACGTAACCTTTTCGGGATACTCCTCATTCAAATAATACATCGTCCCACCGAACATAAGCAGGACGAAGGAAATTAAAATACCGGCTTGCCGGCTCATTTTTTAACCCGATTGCGGGGGTGATGACGGGCATGTTGATTAAGCAGCTGCGAATTTTCAACTGCCGTATAAATCTGCGTGGTGCCGATACTGGCGTGACCCAGCATCTCCTGAATCGCCCGCAAATCAGCGCCCCCGCCGAGCAAGTGAGTGGCAAAGGAATGGCGCAGTAAATGCGGCTTCACCGTCGCCGGCAGGCCGGCGCGTTGGGCATATTTCTTGACGATCACCCACAGGGTCTT
>SXZN01000198.1 GCA_005787865.1 Opitutaceae bacterium
CGACGGCGCCATCGCGCGCCGCTAAATTATAGAGAGCGCCATGCGGTTTTACGTGCCTGACCGTGCCCCCACTTTGTGCGGCTAGCGTTTGGAGCAACTGCGTCTGCGTCAGTACCAACGAGTGAATTTCATTTAAACCCAAGGCTATTTCGCGTCGGCCAAAATTAATTCGATCGGCAAATCCCGGGTGGGCTCCGATGGCGACGCCCTGTTTTTGAGCCAGCGCGATGGTGGCGCGCATGGTCGCTTCGTCACCAGCGTGTGCCCCGCAGGCGATATTTACCGAAGTAATCAGCGGCAGCAGCCCGGCATCCTGACCGGCGCCTTCCCCGAGATCACAATTTAAATCAATGCGGCGCACGTTGTATTAAGCCAGCAGTCGACTTAGCCCCAGCCGCACGCGCGTCAGGTCGCGGGCTTGCGCCAGGAGTAAGTCCTGCGCGCCCACGACAGAAATTTCCTCAAAGCGGATGGGATCACCGGGGCGAAGTTGTGTGAAATGGCGCAGATCTACGGCGGCGACAGCCGCTAAGCGCGGATATCCGCCAACCGATTGCCGACTCGGCAGCAAGACAATGGGTTGGCCCGCTGGTGGCACCTGAACTATCCCCGCATTGACCGCGGAAGAAATCATTTCGCGCGGTTGCGCGAGGGCCAAGCCGGGGCCCTTGAGCCGCACGCCCATCCGGTCAGCGTCTTTGGTGGCCACCCACGTTGCTTGAAAAAACGCCTGCTGCGCTGGTTCCGTAAACCACTCCCACTCGGGCCCCCGCATCGCGCGGACCACGCCAACTCGTGCGGGGCGGCCGATGGTGTCGGGCCTGACGCTCCACGTCGTTGCCCGTTGGTTGCTGGCGAGTAGTTTCTCTAAAACCTGCTGAGACCACTCGGAGGGGTGTCCGCAGGATAATCGGTCAGCGCCTTGCAAGGCTCGTCCCGCCAAGCCGCCCAGACCTGCCCGCCGATAAGTGCTGCGACTGCCCATAACCAACGGCACATCAATCCCGCCAGCGATGGCCAGCCAAGCCCTGAGGCCATGGCGCGCCAAGCCGAAGCGGAGAATATCGCCCGCGGCTACCCGCACGGGACGATCACGCGGACAAGGTTCGCCATTAATCTGCGCATCAAAATCAGCCCCGCACCACGCAACCAATGTGCTTCGCGAAAAACTCAACGTGGGGCCAGTCTGCGCCATCTCTAAGACCGCCGCATTTTCCTCATTGCCAACGAGCAAATTGGCCGTGCGCGCGGCCAGAGCATCCAAGGCGCCGCCAACGACCACGCCATATTGCTGATAACCGGGCCGACCCAAATCTTGCACCGTCGTCAACAAACCCGGTTGTTGCGCCGTGATCAAGCGCCGGCCTCCTGACGAAAAAATTCTTCGCGCGTGATGGCGCGAAATTTCACCCGATCGCCAGCACTAAGCAACGTCGGCGGATGCAATGCCGGACGAAATAAAGCCAGCGGAGTGCGCCCGATTAAATTCCAACCACCCGGCGTCGCGTAGGGATATATCCCCGTTTGCTGACCGCCAATCCCCACCGAACCGGCCGGCACCACCATCCGCGGCTTAGCATGACGCGGGGTCGCCAATATTTTTGGCAACCCACCGAGATACGGAAAACCGGGTGCGAAGCCGACCAAGTAAACGAGGTACTCCGTCTTGGTGTGCAGTTTAATAACCTCCGCCGGAGTAAGTTTAGCCTGTTTAGCCACGACCCCAAGATCAGGCGCAAAATCGCCTTCATAGCAGACCGGAATTTCGACGGTACAACCTTTGGTTTTCGCGGTCTTCGGTGGATTTTTTAGCCGATCCCGTAATCGATCGCTCAGCCAATCCACGATTTTGTTGGCTGGCGCGCCCGATTGCACTGCTTGAACCGGATCATAGTAAGCCGTAACCGTAGTGTAGGCCGGCACCAACTCCGTCACCCCGGGCAGCGGCTCAGCGGCCAGCGATCGCCAAGCGGACTGCACTTTTCGGTGTGTCGATTCGTCAATGGTCTGACCTAATTCGACCAGCAAGGCCTGATCGCCGAGCGGGATAATTTGCATACCCGTAAAGTAATCCAACGTCATCATTTGGCACGAAAAAAACCCCACTACGCCTATTTTGTCATTTGCTGGCTTGGCCTTGGTAGATTATCCAGTTCGAGTTGCACTTTGGTGCTCTGTGGATTCAACCGTATCTCATAACATGAAGCTTCACCTCGTATCCCTTTCGCTGGTCCTTGCTGCGCTTCCTTTCACGGGATGTCGGGACCAGAAAATCACGGCCTACCGGGCCCCCAAAGACCCCGCGCCAGTCGTGGCCCCGGCGGCTCCCGCCCAGATGGGACCCAGCGCCACCCTCCCCGACGGGCATCCTGCCATCGGGGGCGAAGCGGCCCCAGCCAGCGCACCGGGCGCGATGACGGGGAACGTGCCGACCGCTGAAGGCATGGCTTTGCTTTGGACGGCCCCCGCTCATTGGACGGCTAAAAGCCTCGGTGCAATGCGTAAGGGGAGCTACGCTATCGCTGGTGAGACCGGAGCGGTCGGCGATTTAGCCATCACGGCTTTCCCCGGCGATACCGGAGGACTTTTCGCTAACGTCAACCGCTGGCGTGGCCAAGTAGGACTTGAACCGATTGAGGCCGCCCAAATCGAAGCTTCCGTCCAAAATATTGAGGCGAATGGTCTGAAGATAACGATCGCCGAAGCCACCGGCCAAGCCAATGGAGTTTCCACCACCTTGCTGGGAGCCATCGTGCCCCATGAAGGCCAAACGTGGTTCTTCAAACTCATTGGTCCCGCCGCCTTGATCACCCGCGAACAAACAGCCTTTCGCGAATTCCTCTCCACCATCAAGCCCCGCTAAGCCATGCCCGACTTCGTTCGTCTGCTGCGCGATTTCTTTGTTTCCATCCGTCTGACCGTTGTCCTGCTGGTGATATCGATCATCTTGGTCTTCGCCGCGACGCTAGCCCAGGTGGACCTAGGCGTTTGGGGGGTGCAGCAAAAATATTTCCATTCGTTTTTTGTGATGCAGGAAATTCCGCGCACCGGCATTACGGTCCCCGCCTTTCCGGGTGGTTACCTGATCGGTGGTTTGCTCCTGATCAATCTACTCGCGGCCCATATTTATCGCTTCAAGCTTGAGTGGCGGAAATCAGGAATTCAGCTCACCCATGCCGGTTTGATTCTGCTGCTGGTGGGCGAGTTGCTAACGGGTTTACTGGCTGAGGAAAGTTTCATGCGCATCGATGAAGGGCAGACGAAACATTACTCAGAAAGCTATCGGCAGTATGAATTGGCGCTGCTGGATCTGACGAATCCAGCGTACAATGATGTCGTCGCGATTCCCCAGACGGTGCTGGCGAAAACTGGCACGATTCAACACCCCCAGTTGCCGTTTCAGGTAAAAATTAAGGACTACTATCCGAACGCCTCCCTGCAACGGCGCTCGCCGGCACCGGGCACGCCACCCGCGCGAGCAACGGCGGGAATCGGACCGAATATCACTGCTATCCCCCTGCCCTTAAACCCGAAAGAAAGTGAAGGCAATTTACCCGTGACTTTTGTCGAGCTCATCGGCGCGGAGGGTTCGCTCGGCACTTGGTTGGTGTCACCCGCGCTCAGCCAACCGCAGACGGTGGTCTATCAAGGCCGTACCTGGGAACTCACCCTCCGCCAGCATCGCTATTACCAAACCCACACCGTCAAGCTGCTCAATTTCACCCATGAGAAATATGCGGGCACCGATATTCCAAAAAACTTTGCCAGCCGCATCCAGCTCACCACGGAAAATAAAAGCGAGGACCGCGAGATACTCATCTACATGAACAACCCCCTGCGCTATGCGGGCCTCACTTATTTTCAAGCCGGCTTTGAAAACAATGATCGTACTTCGATTCTGCAAGTCGTGCGCAACCCTAATTGGATTCTGCCCTACGTTGCCTGTCTGCTGCTGGGTTTTGGCCTCATCGTTCAATTCGGCATCCACCTCGTCAGTTTCTCCCGCAAACGCGCCACCACCTGAATCAAATCCAACGAGCACTCCCAGTAGGCTTGGCCGTTCAATTGCGAATTCACCCCATCTGACCTTCTTTTTTCCGCGGCCGCCGCGTTAAATGCATGAAAAAATATCTTCCTTTTATCGTCCTGTCGCTGGGCGTGGCTTTTGTCTTCACCACCCTGCGCGTACCCGAGCCACCGCCGGGGTCCTTTGACCTCAGCGGTTTCGGTCGGCTCCCCGTGCTCGTCAATGGCCGCCTCAAGCCGCTCGATACCGTGGCCCGCACTTCACTCTTGGCTATGCAGGGGCGTCAACGCGTCAGCACGCCGGAAATCAGCCAAGCTTTTGTCCAATCACCGATCGAATGGTTAACGGATGTCTTATTCGCTCCGAATAAAGCCGACACTTATCCCGTTTTCAAAATCGAATCAAACGAAGTCCTCGATGTTGTAGGCTTCAGCGCCGCTGATACGAAAATCCAATACGACAGTAATGCCAAGCGATTCATGGCCGTGCTCGGCTTCCTGCCTTCGAGCAAGTCGCGCTTTTCCTTCCAGCAGCTCCAACCCAAGCTCGCGGAAATCGAACGCCAGGCGCAGCTCGCGGAAGCAGTTGAGCCCGCGATCCGCACCCCTTTTCAAAAACAAATCGCGCATCTGCGCGAGGTGATGGTTTTGTATCAACGCCTCAAGCACAGCCTACAATTACCGGATAGCCCTAGCTTCCTCACAGAAGTAACCACTTTTCAAAATGCCCTCCCCGCCGGGGTCGCGGCCGTGCGCGCTCGACAAAAAGGGGAAGCGCACGATGAGCCGGCCTTCAAGGCCATGCTCGAAATGGCGCGCCGCTACGAGATCATGGAAAAATTCGCTTATCTCCTCGCGATCCCACCCGCCGATAATGAGCCCAACCTCACCGCGTGGTCTAATACAGGCCAAGCTCTGCTCGAAACTTTTGCCACCGGCAGCGTCAACCCCACGGTTATGGCGTACGCCACGCTCGGTCATACCTGGCGGGCCGGCCAAGCCGCGCAGTTCAATGAAATCGTGCAGCTTTACCGCACCCAACTCGCCAAGCGCTTCACCACTCCCCTAGAAAAAAGCGACCTCGAGACGCGTTTCAATGCGGCCGAACCTTTCTATAGCTCGATGACGCTTTATGCCTACGCCTTCCTGCTCGCCATTTTCTCGTGGCTCAAATGGCCCGAGGCTTTGGGACGCAGCGCATATTATCTCGTACTCATTGCCTTCACTTTGACCACCGCAGGCATCCTGACCCGGATGTGGCTCGAGGGCCGACCGCCCGTGACCAATCTTTACTCTTCGGCCCTCTTTGTCGGCTGGGGTTCAGTCGGCCTGTGTTTAATTTTAGAAAAAATTTACCGCAATGCCATCGGCTCGGTGGCGGCGGGCATGATCGGTTTCGCTACCCTGCTGATTGCCCATCATCTGTCACTCACTGGCGATACGCTCGAAATGATGCGCGCCGTACTCGATTCTAATTTTTGGCTCGCGACGCACGTGGTGGTCGTGACCGCTGGGTACGCCGCCACTTTTCTTGCTGGTTTCCTTGCGATTATTTATGTCGTGCGCGGCTTGTTTACTAAATCCCTCGATACCGTAACCGCTGATGCCCTCACCCGCATGGTCTACGGCATCGTCTGCTTCGCCACGCTCTTCAGCCTCATCGGCACGGTACTCGGCGGCATCTGGGCCGACCAATCGTGGGGCCGCTTCTGGGGCTGGGATCCCAAAGAAAATGGCGCCCTCATGATTGTAATCTGGAATGCCGTAATTCTGCACTGTCGCTGGGGCGGTCTCGTGAAACAGCGGGGACTTATGTCGCTCGCCATCTTTGGCAACATCATCACGAGCTGGAGCTGGTTCGGCGTCAACATGCTCGGCGTCGGTCTCCATTCCTACGGCTTCATGGACTCCGCCTTTGTCTGGATCGTCGCCTTCGCGAGCAGTCAACTCGTCATCATTGGCCTCGCCTCCCTGCCGCTCAATCTTTGGCGCAGCTTCCGTACTCAG
>SXZN01000199.1 GCA_005787865.1 Opitutaceae bacterium
CACTGAAAAAAAATCCTACGATCTCCCACGCATACGAGCCATTGTAGGTCGCGCCTCGCTCGATGTATTTGGCTACACACAAGCCGTAGCACTTTATAATAACTTCAATTATCGACCCCGCCCCGTCTTCCAAAGCTATTCTGCTTACACCCCAAAGCTCGCTGCACTAAACTTTGCCTATTACGCCTCGGCGGTGGCGCCTGATTATCTTTTACTAAGAATAGAGACGATCGATGAGCGCTATCCCAGCCTAGACGATTCGCTTTGCCTTAATCTTATTACGCAGCGCTACCGCTTTCTTGATTCTGAAAATGGCTTTTTACTCTGGCGGCGCGAGCCAGGTATATTCGACCCTCAGACGGTCACGCCCACGCCTCGACGCGCCACCGACCTGGCTATAGGACAATCTTTAAATATAGCAGACCTCGCAACCGAGCCCCTTTGGGCCACCATTGATCTACCTACCAGCCCGCTCGGGCGCATTCGGAATTTTTTTTACAAGCCCCCAGCTATTCGCCTGCAGTTGCAAGATGATCACGGCACGATCACAAGCTTTCGGTTACCCCAACCGCAAGGGCGGACTGGATTTATTCTCAGCCCCATAATTGAGAACACCGATACGCTCATGATTTTTTCAGGAGGCAGGCCAGCTCGCCGCGTGCATAGCCTGAGCTTGCTCATCAATCCCGCAGACCAAAAATATGTTAGCCCCCAAGCTCATATTTCGATCGGCACCCTCCGCCCCAGCACAGCCACCGGTGCATATTTTGAACAAGTAGAGAAACGACGATTCTACATGTTTGATAGTATCCCCGTTTCCTATCAAGCGCTGACCCCCATTTCGGTCGCCTCTATTGGTGAATCCAAGGTGATGATTATGCATGCCCCCAGTGAAATGGTTTTTAATATCCCCCTAAATGCCAAAACAATCAGCGGTGGCTTCGGCTTACTCGAAGCCACCTACACCAAAGGCGGACAAACTGACGGTGCTGAATTTGTGATCAGCTGGTCAGATGGGAAAGAAGCAGTTGAGCTCTATCGCCGCCGCCTCGATCCCTTGCAGAAGAAAAATGATCAGGGCCTACAACATTTTGCGCTGCAGTTACCGTCTCGAGTTGGTGGGAAAATTTTTCTCCGAGTTAATAATGGACCGCAAAATAGTACGGCTTGGGATTGGACGGGCTGGACAGGCATCGCCATTAAGTAAAATTGCCGCGACTCCTGATGAAACCCGCTTGGCATAAAAATTCTTGGTTTTGGGCCGCCGTTATCCTCACAGTGGCTAAGCTTTGGTTGCTCCGCGGTCAGTGGATCTACGCGATCGGCAATGCGAAACATGACGATCGCTTATTCCTAGAACTCACTGCGCACATTCTGCAAGGGGAGTGGCTCGGACCCTACGATCACCTTACCCTCGCCAAAGGGCCCCTCTACTCTCTCTTCATTGCGGGCACCTTTCTCGCGGGGCTACCCTTGGCTTTTGCCCAACAACTTCTCTATCTAGGCGCAGGGGTGCTCGTATTGCGGGCTGCCAGGCCTATCCTGACTTCGTCGCGGAGCTACTTTTTTGCTTATACTCTTCTACTGGTCAACCCCCTGACCTACGAAGGCGAGAGCATGACGCGCCTCTTGCGTCAGCACTTGCTGGTACCCCTCGGCCTAATGGTAGCCGCCGGACTAATCGCATTGTTGCTCCGCCGAACCGCATCGCTGCGCTCGCGCCTACCTTGGACGATCTTACTGGGCTTAGCTTTAGGGGGCGTGTGGCTCACGCGCGAAGAGACGATCTGGATTTTCTCTATCATCATTGTCATCGGTAGTAAAATAATGATCGACGCTTGGCGGGACGGCGCCGCGGCCCGTCGTGCGATGGCTTGGCTTCTAGGCATCGCCGCAACCGGATTTCTCCTGCCTTTATTTATCATCTGCGCGCTCAATTTACATTATTACGGCTGGTTTGGGACGGTTGAATTTCGCAGCAGTGATTTTAAAGATGCCTATGGAGCGCTGACCCGCGTGCAGGTGGGACCGATGTACCCTAATGTGCCGGTGTCCCGGCAAGCGCGAGAAGCCCTCTACCAGGTCAGCCCAGCCTTTGCGGAACTGCGGACCTATTTTGAAGGGCCCGATCTGCCTTGGGCCGATCGAGAATTTTTTAAACCAGCAGAACCCCAAATTCTGGGTGGTTGGTTCATGTGGGCTTTGCGTGACGCCGTCGCTCACGCCGGCCATGCCACGAGCGCAAAAGAAGCCTTAAGTTTTTACCGACGGATCGCCACCGAAGTAAATCAGGCGTGCAATGATGGACGCATACCAGCCGGTCCACCGCACTCAGGCTTTCTGCCCCCCTGGCGACCGGCTTATACCGCCGGCTTAATTAACCAGTTCAGCGCCCACTTCAGCTATTTCACTTACCTCGACCATTTCACGACGCGCCCACCTTACAGCATCGGCACTGATGATGAGCTGAGATTATTTCGCGATCTGACCCGGGATGAAATTAGCCCGTCGCTCACCGCTATTTTTATCGAGCAACCCAAACGCGACCAACTTAATTTGCGCAAGCTGGAGTGGCTGCAGCTGATTGGCCGGCCCGTCAGTGCGATCATGTATTATATAACATTGCTCGCTTTAGCGGCGACAACGCTGCGCCTAGGACAATGCCTCTGGCAGCGCCGAATGCCAAATACCCTCTGGCTGGCACTAGGAATGTGGGCGGCGTTCATGGGGGCCTTTGCGGTCAATTTACTCGTGCAGGTAACCTCTTTTATAAATCAGTACCCTGCCGTCGTGGCCGCAGCTTATTCATTTCTACCGCTGTTTATAGTTTTTGTGGCGTTAGATCTTAATGACGCGTGGGGCCCGATCTTCCGGCGAATCCTTGGGTCAAGTTTGCACTTCACCACAGAAGCTAAAGCAGATCTGCGGCACTGGGGTTGGGCTTTTCTCACCACCAGTTTGTTGCTGGTCGTGAGCTGGCTATTGCGCAACCTAGCGGGAACCGCCGCTGGCCTGAGTACGGCGGCGGTATTCATTTTGCTCATCGGTCTAAGATTAGCTCGGCCTCGACCCACCGCCACCCCGACACCCCATCACCGGAGCGGATGGGCTCTGGCCTTGCTCAGTTTAACGCTAGGCGGGCTCACTTTTTTTTGGTCGTCCCCCTTAGAATTCAATCGAGACCAGCGTTGGAAAAATATTCTGCGCCCTGCAGGAACCCTGATTGATCTTAAATTTCATTTTACCACCGCCTCAGCTTTACCCGATGGCCGCCTGATGGGGGCAGCCGGCATTCCCTCAGAAAATTTGCGCAATACTTTTTACGGCACCCATGTCGAAGGACCGCAAACCATCACCAATATCCAGAGCGATCCTATTACTATTACGGGGCCCTATCTTGTCGTCCCATTTGCCGGCTTTCCCCAAGCAGCGGGCAATGCGCTGATTCTTCGGATAGAGGATGTGTCTGGCGCGATGCTTCAGGAAATTATCTGCCCCACCCCCAATCCACGCGACCTCAGCTTCTGGCAGATCGATGTCCGGGCTTATCCTTTTCAATCGGCCAAACTGATCTTACACGATCAACGCACCCAGAACGAAGGATGGGTAGCGGTTGCCCCGCCCCATTTTACCTCCAACGAGCAAGAGGCTGCTCAGCGCGAACGGCATTGGCAACTTGAGCGTTGGACGGCGGCCCGCTTAATACTTCTAGCCCTCGCACTCGTCACCTTTGCCTGGAGTGGCTTGCTGAGTCGCCGCGCTGATCGGCCTTAGCTTAAGCCCCGCGCTCTTGGCGTGTAGTAACTCTAAATATACCCGAGCAAGCGGGTATCTCCGCCTACGCAGGTATGAAAATCCCGCTAGACCTAAATCGAAGATTTCTTACGCTCACTTCCTTTATGCAGAATCAGTCGATCACTTCAAGCAAGACCCCGCCCCGCTCACGACTCGATCGCGGCCTACTATTTCTTCTGCTCACCACGGTTATTTTTAGTTTCCCGAACAAGCCCAGCTTTGATCTCGATGCTTCGTGGCGCATGGCGCTCAGCCAATTTTTTATTGATGGCCTCCAATTTGGTCGAGATGTCGTATTCACTTATGGCCCACTCGGATTTGTGATGGGCAAGACCTACTCGGGGTTACTGTTCTGGAGCTTGCTCACTTGGCAGCTTTTTGCCGCGCTTTCTTTTGCGGCGCTCTTGATGCTATGGGGGGAACGACTCGCCGGCTGGCCGCGTATTTTATTTTACGCCTTCTTTGTATTATTTGCGGCGGGCTATGATGATGCGCTCTACATGCTGATGATCGCACTCATGGGCTTAGAACTCGTGCGACGCAGCGGCCAACCCTGGCGCGGCAGTTCGGCCCTACTCGTTGCCTGGCTCGCGCTGTTGAGCACCCTGAAATTTACTCATCTCACCTTAGCCAGCTGCATTGTAGTCGTAACGACCGCTCTGGCTCTCTGGCATCACCGCCGAGGAGAAGCCCTCCGAATCACGGCGTGGTATGTAGGGGCTTTTCTCGTGGTTTGGATGCTTTGTCGTCAGAACCCTCTCAATATCCCCGCTTACCTCGCCAACTCTTGGTTCATTAGCCAAGGTTATCAAGAGGCCATGGGCATTACCGGGCCCGATAAACCCTTTTGGACGGGACTCGCGGTGGTCGCCATTCTCCTGATTTATTTAACCCACTACTGGCTAACGCAAAAAGAACGTCCCCGCGCCACCGCTTACAGCGCCATCATAGTCGCCTTACTTTATCTCGGCTGGAAGCATGGCTTCATCCGAGCCGATGGTCACATGATCGGGTTTTTCTACAGCGGACTGCTGGCGATCGTAACTTACCCGATTTTATTAGGGGATAACCAGCCCACGGCCCACTGGCCACGCTGGGCACTCGTTGGCGCAGGCTTACTTTGCCTGATCGGAATACGCGACACGCTACCCGGAGTCGTCGATTCAGCCTTCGATATTTGCCAACGCCGGATTTGGAAGAATATCGGATCCGCCGTCCAGCCCAGCTCAATCCGCGCTGAATATGATACCGCCCTCACGCGCGAATTAGCTCTCTACAGTTTACCTCAAATCAAAAAAACCGTCGGCCAGCATTCGGTTGATGTGTTGGGGCATGATCAGGCCACCGCGATTTATAATAAATTCAACTACCACGCCCGCCCGGTCTTCCAAAGCTATTCCGTTTACACCCCCGAACTGGCTCAGCTTAACGCCAATTTTTATGCCTCCGAGCGCGCCCCCGATTTCGTTCTGCTAAAAGTAAACTCGATCGATCAACGCCTAGCGGCCATGGACGATTCGGCCGTGCTCAATATTTTGGCCCAACGCTATGCCTACCTGCTTTCTGAAAATGGCTTTCAGCTCTGGCAGAAAAAACCGGGGGCCTTCAATTCCGCCGCCGCCGCACCTCGCTTTTTAATCAGTCAAAAATTATCGATCGGCGAACCTTGGACGATTCAAAATTACAACCCCCAACCCCTTTGGCTGACCATCGATTTGCGGCCGTCACTACTCGGGCGTCTGCGCACTTTTTTTTACAAGCCACCCTTCATTCAATTAGTGGTTCAAGACACCAATAATAATATCAGCCGCTACCGTATGCCGGCCCCAATGGGTCGGGCCGGATTTATCATTAACCCGATTATCGATGACCTCATGGCCTATATTCGATTCACCGGCGGGAAACCCGATCGCCTGATTCGCCAGATTAGCCTCTCCCTGGAGGCCAGTGATCAGAAATATTTCGCAGCGAGCGCCACCGCGACCCTCTCCAGCCTACAACCCTCCACGGCGGGGGCAGGATTTTTTGCCCAAAATTTACGCGATAAATTCTATATGTTTAAGACGCCACCCGTCTCTTACAATGTCCCCGTTTTTGCCAGCCCCGAGCAAATCGATCATCACGATGTCATGATCATGCATGCCCCGAGCGAAATGGTTTTCGATGTTCCCCGCGGTGCACTGCTAGTAAAAGGCCAACATGGCTTCATTGCTTCAGCTTACGACAATAATAATCACACCAATGGAGCTGAATTTGTGATCGTCTGGTCCGACGGCAAGGATTCGGCTGAGCTTTATCGTAAATACCTCAATCCCTTAAGCGTGCCAGAAGATCGCGGCCTGATTTCGTTCGAACTTGATCTAAAAAATCGCCCCGGCGGCAGGCTTTATTTTAAAATTCTGCCAGGTCTATATAATGATACGGGCTGGGATTGGACGGGCTGGACCGGCATCGAGATCAAATAAGCCTATCATTTCACGCGGCCCACTGGAGTAAATCCACCAGCGGCATTGAAAATAACCGCGAGCCAAGCAGCGTAGGCTAATTAGGGCCTCAGGGCTTTCGCTTCGTCACAGAATCTTCCGCAAAAAGATTGCCCGATTTTCGACTGGCTCCCTTAATCTAATCTGATGCCTAAGACAATTTTAGTCACCGGTTCCTCAGGTTTAATTGGCTCCGAGGTCTGCGTTTATTTCGCGGGGCAGGGCTACACTGTTCATGGCGTGGATAACAACCAGCGCGCGGTGTTTTTCGGCCCACAAGGCGACACGCGCTGGAATCAGAGCCGACTCGCCTCGGAGCTGAAAGGCTTTGTTCACCACGAACTCGATATCCGGGACCGAGCCGGCGCCCTCGCCCTCGTTAAATCGGTGCAACCGGCCGTAATCGTCCACACCGCTGCCCAACCCTCCCACGATCGCGCCGCGGCGATTCCTTTCGACGATTTTGATACGAATGCCGTCGGGACGCTTAACTTTCTCGAAGCCGCCCGCCAAGCCTGTCCCGAGTCGCCCTTTGTGCACATGAGCACGAATAAAGTTTATGGTGATGCCCCCAACCGCATCAAGTTGGTGGAGCAAGCGACGCGCTGGGATTACGCTGATCCGGCCTACGCCCACGGTATTCCAGAAACGTTCACTATCGACCAATCGAAGCACTCCCTCTTTGGCGCTTCCAAGGTTGCCGCTGATGTGATGGTGCAAGAATACGGGCGCTATTTTAATATGCCCACTTGCGCGCTGCGCGGCGGCTGCCTCACCGGACCCAATCACACGGGAGTCGAACTCCACGGGTTCCTTTCTTATCTGGTAAAATGCAATCTCGAGGGTCGCGAATATCGCGTGTTTGGTTATCAAGGTAAACAGGTGCGCGATAATATTCACTCGCTTGATGTCGCTCGCTTTATGGCCGCCTTCGTTGCTAATCCGCGCGCCGGCGAGGTCTATAATTTAGGCGGCGGCAAGGCGAACAGCACCTCCATTCTCGAAGCCTTTAAAATCACGGAAAAATTTACGGGTAAGGCCCAAATTCACACCTACGTGGATCAAAATCGCGCCGGGGACCACATCTGCTATTATTCTGACCTCCGCAAGATGCGCGCCCACTATCCGCAATGGGACATCACCCAGTCCCTCGAGGAAACTATTCGGCAAATTGTAGCTGCTTGGCGTACGCGCACCCACTCCGCCTGATGAAAGCGCTTTTCGAGCCCAGAGCTCTGCAGCTCGATCCACGAGCAATTCTGGTAGCTCTAGTCCTCTCAGTTGCAGCCGCGCTCCCTTGGATCACCAACAGCGTGAACCGGCGTGATTATTATTTTTTCGATATCACCCTGACCTCTACTTCGCCAGGAACTACCCAATTTTTCTGGGATCTTGGCAACGGCTTCACCGAGTATGATTCGTCGCGCCAGCCCATCAAAATAGAACCCAACCCGGTGGTCTATCGTTTCATGATGCCGATGGGCGAGTTCCGCGCTTTTCGTTTTGATCCCATTGATGGCATCGGTCGCTTCACATTTTCCCACGCCCAAATCGTAGATTTAGAGGGTCACGTCGTGCGTCGCTTTGGTCCGCCTGATTTACTCCCCGCCGCTAATATTCTTTACGCCAATCAACAAGGTCCGGAGCTCCTCGTTGAAACCAATCCCGCCTCCAATGATCCCATTATTAATTTGCGCCTTGAGTCACCACTGGTGTTGGGCAGCACGCCAAAAATATGGTGGGAGCTCGGTTGGCCGATAGCTCTGCCAGTTTTTCTCGCGGGCTGCTTCTTAGGTCTGCCGGCGGTGGCGCGGCGGCTCTCACGTATCGCTGGCGCGCTGGCCACGGCTGGCCGCAGCCGGCCAGCTTCCACAATCATCGCTGTGGCGGTGGCCGCCGTGGCCTTGCAGTGTTATCCTGTGCTGTTTCTCGGTCGTAGCTTTGCTTCTCCAAACAACGGCGGGCACATGCTTTATGAAGGGTGGCCCACCCTTCCCGGCGATACCGACCGGATGTGCTCCAACACCGGAAGCTCCGATACCGGCGCGCTTCTTTTCCAGCATCTCTATTATCCCATGGTGCAGCGTGATGCGCTCCTCCAAGGCGAGTTGCCCCTTTGGAATCGTTATTCGCTCAGCGGTGAACCCTTGCTCGGCCAAGGCCAATCCATGTTTGGAGACCCATTTAATTTTCTCACCATTGCAGCCGATGGCGCCGCCTGGGCTTGGGATGTCCGCTTCTTGCTTGCCCGTTTTATCTTAGCGGCTGCTCTCGGCGGAATTGTTTGGCAGCTCACTCGCCACCTAGGCGCCGCGGTACTCACAACCATCGGGGCAGCCTTTCTAGGCTTCTTTACTTACCGCCTCACGCATCCAGCTAATTTTAGCGTCTGCTATTCACCGCTGATCCTTTTGGCTTGGACTGGCCTTCTCTCAGCCGCGTCACCGCGTCGGATCATGACTTGGTTACTCGCGCTCGTGGGAGCCAACTGGCTCGTCCTGACTAGCGGCACAGTCAAAGAAGCGTATATGCTGATCGTTTGCCTCAATTTTGCCGGAACGGTACTTCTATTTCGTCAGCCTGAAACAGTGGGGCGGCGCGGCTTTCTGCTCGGTCTTGCCAGTGCCGCGGGCCTGGGCTTCGTGTTATTGGCAGCGCCCGCCTGGCTCTCTTTTTTAAGCGCCTGGCATCATTCCATGACCGGCTATGACACCCCGCACGCCTATACTTTACCGTGGTCTCATTTTATTGGTTTCTTTGATGATATTTTCTACCGCCAAACCCAGAAAGGCGAAAACGTGGTCGCGCCTGCCCTGAATTTTATTTTTCTGCTCGGGTTTCTTTGGTGGATGGTCCAACCGCGTTTGTGGCGCAGCGATCGAGTCGGCGGAGCACTTCTGCTGGCGGCGGTGCCGCCCTTGGCTCTGGCGTTTGGTTTAATTCCTCCGGCCATGATCGAAAAAATTCCCTTCGTAGGAAATATCGGCCACGTGGGGAACACTTTCTCCTGCGCCCTCTTAACTTTATTCACCGTGCTCGCCGGTTTTGGTTTTCGTGATGCCTGGGCAAAACTCAGCGACCCCTCCGCTGGCAGAATCATCATACGACTCTGGCTCGCTGGCCTAGCGCTCGCAGCATTATATTTTTTCACGACCACCGAGTTTCCAAAGAGCCCATTTTTTACTGGCTATGCGGCGGCCCTCGGATTGGTCGCCCTGCTTCTGCCGCTCGGGCTGCACTGGGGCTTAACGAGACCTCAAGCCCCCGGATCGCTTTGGGTCGTGCTGGCCCTCGGCCTTCCCTTGCTCTGCTGGCGCCACGCCCAATACGGAGCCTCGCACTTTGATCGCTATACCTTCGTCCCCGGTCCTCGCTCCAATCTCCACGCGCCCTCGCCAGCCGTCGCCATCATCAATGCCGATCGCACGCAGCCCGGCCGAGTCGTCGGCTGGGGCTCAAGCTTGTACGCGTCCTACAATACCGTGTTGCGCTGGGAAGGCCTCTACGGCGTCGATGCCGTACGGAGCCGTTACTACCACGACTTAGCTGATGCCCTCGGTCTACAACGGGTATGGGACTGGGATTGGCCTAATCGCGAAACAGATTCTCGCGCCCTGATTACCAAATACGATTTATATAATACTACTCATTATGTCGCGACCCATCAAGAGGGCGCCCATGACATTGCTGGCCTCAAGCAACTAGGCCAAGCGGACCTCGATGTGTATACGAGCCCGACCGCCTGGCCTCGGGCTTTTTTCTGCGACCGAGTAGTGGGCTATAATTCGCCGAATGACTTCGCCCACCTGCTGTTGACTGGTGACGGCCGCCCTTTTGCGGCTATCCAAGAGGGAGAATCCTTGCCACTGCCCATCGCCACTGCTACCGCCGGCCGAATTATTCGCCCAGCCCGCGACTACCTCTTTACCGCCAATCGGACCTCATTCGTCGTCGAAGCGCCAGCACCTGGCATAGCCGTATTGGCTGAAACTTATTATCTGGATGATTTTCAAGTGACCGTAAACGGCCAGCCGGCCAGTTATTTTCGAGTTAACCACGCCTTCCGCGGCATTGCCCTGCCGTCGGCCGGCACCTACGCCATCACCTACTCCTACTGGCCGCAGTATTTCACGCTCTCCCTTTGGCTATGTTTTGCTGGTGCGTTAGGCCTTGGCCTCGGCGCGCTTTGGCTGTGGCGCCGGCCCAACCAGCCCGCAACAGGATTGACCGCCGCATGAAATTTTCTGCGCCCAGCTTAGGCCCGCTACCACTCCGACCAAAATTATCGGTCGTCGTCCCAGTCTTTAACGAACAATCGACGGCCAAGGCCTCCCTCGACGCGGTCACCGCTAAAAAAATCGAGGGCTGGGAGATCGAGATTATCATCGTCGAGAGCAACTCCACCGATGGCTCGCGAGCGATTGTCCTGAGCTATGAATCTCTGCCCCATGTCAAAATCATCCTTGAAGATGTCCCGCGCGGCAAAGGTCATGCGGTCCGCAATGGTTTTAATCACGCATCGGGTGATGTCCTCCTGATACAAGATGCCGACCTCGAATATGATGTCGGTGACTACGAAGTGCTCCTCGCTCCGCTCCAAGCCGGCACCCACCATTTTGTCTTAGGTTCCCGCCATGCCGCCAATCGCTGGTTTATCCGAAAATTTGATGAGCAAGTTTTTCATGCCTTCTTGCTCAATGCGGGCCACTGGTTCTTCACGGCACTCGTCGATATCTCGCTGGGCCTGACGCTCCGC
>SXZN01000200.1 GCA_005787865.1 Opitutaceae bacterium
CCTTTGAGGGCGCCCGCGGAAGCGGCCGGAGTCAAAATTTCACCTTTGTGGACCGTGAATATGTTATCTGCAGTACATTCGGCGACGAGCCCTTGAGCGTTGAGCATGATCGCCTCGAGGGCGCCGGCCTGCCGCGCTTCGATTTTAGCAAAAATGTTATTGAGATAGTTCAACGACTTCACCGTCGGCGGGAGCATATCCGGCGAGATCCGGCGGGTCGGCACAGTCACAATACTCAAACCATTGTCGTAGTGTTCCTGCGGATAGAGCGAAATTTTGCTAGCGATGATAAAAACGGTGGGCGTGGGACAGAGCCAAGGGGCCAGACCGAGATCACCGATGCCCCGCGTAATCACTAAGCGAATGTAGCCGTCCATGAGTTTGTTTTGACGGCAAGTTTCACAGACCGCGGCGGATAACTCAGCCCGGGACAGCGGCACGGTCAACATCAGGGCCTTGGCCGAGTATTCCAGCCGCTCCAAATGCTCATCGAGCCGATAGATATTGCCGCCATAAATGCGAATACCTTCGAAGATCCCGTCACCGTAAAGCAGGCCGTGGTCGAAGACCGAAACCTTCGCGTTCGTGGAATCAACATATTGACCGTCGAGATAAACAATCATGGGTAAAGTTTCCCACAAAACGGCGGCCTTTGTCCAGTCCGGTAATCAGAGAATGCGCTTGTATTTATTGGCGACGGTTAGAATGGTTTTGGCCGACGGGCCGCAGTTTCTATTCTTATGAAAACACGTCCTGTCAGTGCTGGTTTTACCCTCATCGAGTTGCTTACTGTGATTGCCATCATTGGCATTCTGGCCGCTCTGATTTTTCCGACTATCAGTAAAGTGCGCGAGACCGCTCAGCGCACCGTTGATGCCAATAACCTGCGAGAAATCGTTAAGGCCGCGATGATCTATGCGGCGGATAATAACGACCGCCTGCCCGATCCCGCCGCGCTCCTCGCCCAAAGCACGCCCCCCTTATCCGGTGGGACCGGCCCTTTCCTTTGGGCCGGCATTCTAGCGCAACGCGGCATTCTGACTGATTCATCGTTTTATTTTTCCAAAAATGATCCGCTATTTAATGGCCTCTACCCGACGGCCATTGTTAGTCCCGGTGATCGTGCCGTTTTGGACGCAAATTTTGTCACCAACCGTTCGCTCAGCTATGAGTTCATCGGCGGGCTACGTCTAAGTGATGCCCCTAGTACCCCCCTCGCCTTCACCCGCGGCTTGCTCGCCTCAGGTCGGTGGAGCGCCGAGGCCGGCACTTACCGCGACGCGGGCGGTCACATCGCTTTTCTCGGCGGCAATGTTCAGTTTTATCCCAATCTGACGGAATTAGCGTTCCAATTGACCCTAAACAATGGCCGCAAAGGGTCATCACTCCTCCAGGCTCTGCCCTATAACGCCAATCCGGCGAGCAATCCACGCGTTTACGCCACTTCACCAGCAGGTCTGGGAACTTTAGCCGGTACGCCCGCGGAAAGTTCGCCGTAGCAGCACTCGCAACGGCCTCGACCTCCGCCTGATCGAGGGGTGGGCTTTTTAATTCTTCACCTTCGGGCCTCACGCCTCGTAGTCTGGCCGACATTCTTATGGTCAACGCTACGCCCACTTTCGTCATTGGTCACAAAAACCCTGACACCGACTCTATTTGCTCGGCGATCGCCTACGCCGCTTTCAAACAAATGCGGGGCGAAATTGGCTATACCGCCGCGCGGTGTGGCAATTCCAACGCGCGCATCGATGCGGTGCTCGCCCGCTTTAACTATCCGCTGCCAACCTATCTCAGTGATGTGTCGCCGCGCGTGCATGATCTCATGGTGCTAAACCCGATCGCGGTAACCAATGACGCCACTTGCGCCGAAGCCCTGCACTTGTTGGACGAACATCATATCACGGTCCTACCGGTCATTTCCGCCCGTAAACGCGTGCTAGGTTCTCTGACGCTCGCCCAGTTGGGGCATTTTTTCATCCCACGGCTGGATGAGCCCCGCGCCATGCGGCAAGTCCGCACCAGTCTGGCACGGATTGCGCGAACCCTCCAGGGGTCTGTTTTGCAAATCGTCGAGGAAGATCGTCTTGAGGAACTTTACGTCCGGATCGGCGCCATGGATCTCAGCACTTTCTGGAAGATCTCCGAAAAAGAAAACATACCCGCCGAACATTCCCTGATTATCGTCGGCGATCGCCGCGAGATTCAACAACGCGCCATCGAACTCGGCATTCGCGCGCTGATCATCGTCGGGAATTTACCGGTTGATCCCGCCATCCTGGCCCTCGCCAAAAAACAAGGGGTCAGTATTATTGTAAGCCCACACGATACCGCGACAACCGCTTGGTTCGTGCGCACCGCGGCCACCATCGACAGCTTGGTTGACCGAAAATTTACGCCGCTCAACACGGACACGCGCATCGTGGATTTGCGCAAAAAATTCATTCAAGGCGCACCTCACGCCATGATGGTGACGCACGAAGATGGCACCCTCTTAGGCATTATCACTAAAACTGACTTGCTCAAACCAGTCCCCACTCGGCTGGTTTTGGTCGATCATAATGAACTGACCCAAGCCGTGCCCGGCGCCGATGAAGTCACCATCACCGAGATTATTGATCACCATCGCTTGAGTCCGATGGCTACGCCGCAGCCGATTCTTTTTATAAATGAACCCGTTGGTTCCACCTGCACGATCATCGCCGATCTTTATCGTCGATATAACTTGGTGCCGACCGCTGATCTGGCGGGAATTATGATGGCCGGACTGATTGCCGACACGCTCTTGCTCAAAAGTCCCACCACGACGCCGAAAGATGCCGCCGTCCTCGAATGGCTCGAGACGCATGCAGAGATCAAAGGTAAAGCGCTGGCTAAACTGATCTTCAGCTCGGGCTCAGTCATCCTCGCGAGCCCACCAGACAAAATCGTTCGCTCTGATTTCAAAATTTACGAAGAAGACGGCATCCCGTTTGCCGTATCGCAAGTGGAAGAATTGGGGTTTGATAACTTTTGGTTGCACGCGAAAGCAATTGCGAAGGCTTTGCGCGAACTACGGCAGGATGAAAAACTCTCGTTTGCAGCCTTACTCGTGACGGATATTAATACGCAAAACTCTCTGATGATTCTTCAGGGTGAGGCGGAATTCACTCGGCGCATTTCGTATGCCCATGTCGAACAGGACGAAATTTTTGATTTACCCGGGGTCGTGAGTCGGAAAAAACAGCTCATTCCTTATTTAACCAGTTTGCTCAAAGAGATGTCTGCCGATGGCGAAACGGCCCCACTACGGAAGAAAAATACCGCCACGGCCCGCCGTTAAAAAAATCAAGATCGCGCCCCTCTGCATCTCTGGCTTTTATATTTTTATGTCCACTGAACCTCTGCCCACGGTCCCCGCCCCTAGTGATTTTATTCGCGAGATCGTCGCGGGCCACGTCGCAGAAAAGCGTTACGCAAAAATCGTCACTCGTTTCCCGCCCGAGCCCAATGGCTACCTGCACATCGGCCACGCTAAATCGATCTGCCTAAATTTTGGCCTCGCCCGGGAAAATAACGGTCAATGCAACCTCCGCTTTGATGATACCAACCCAGTTAAGGAAGAGCTGGAGTACGTAGAATCGATTACCGCTGACGTCCAGTGGCTCATCGCGGGTTGGGCCGAGCACTGCCTCGCGTTCAAACCCAAAGGTGCGCACCCCGCCCGCATCACCAGTAATGGCCAGCCCGATTATTATCTTGGACCAGTGACTCCCGCGGCCCTGACGACTGAACCTTTTTTCGCCAGCGATTACTTTGACCAACTGTATGAGTACGCCCTCACCTTAATTCGCAAAGGCCAAGCCTACGTCTGTGATTTGACTCCGGAGGAGACCGAAAAATATCGCGGGGCGCCGGATCAACCCGGCAAAGAAAGTCCCTTCCGCCATCGGAGTGTGGCGGAAAATCTTGATCTCTTCCAGCGGATGAAGGCCGGCGAATTTCCCAACGGGGCGCGCTCGCTGCGCAGCAAGATCGATATGACTTCGCCCAACATGTGGTTGCGCGATCCATTGCTTTATCGAATCCGGCACGTCACGCATCACCACGCTGGCGACAAGTGGTGCATCTATCCGCTCTACGACTACGCGCATTGCCTGAGCGATTACCTCGAAGGCGTCACCCACAGTGTCTGCACCTTGGAGTTTGTGGACCATCGCGCGCTCTACGAC
>SXZN01000201.1 GCA_005787865.1 Opitutaceae bacterium
GAGGGCTCGCGCAACTGCCGCCGCCCAGCAATAATCGCCAAAAGCTGATCGGCAGAAGCCTCACCGGATGATCACCGCCGATTCGCGGGGCTGCGCGCGGCCCCACAGACTACTCTATTAAATCTGATCTCGTCAGTCAGCCGGAGTGGCCCATTATGGCTGCGACCACGATCATCATCGAGCTATTAGGTATTATAAGCCAACTCATCAGACGTCAGCTCACGGGCGCGGCCAGATTCGGTCTGCGTCATGATCATCAAGTTATGATTGATCAATTCCTGCAAGTGATAGGCCATCTCATTACGAGCGGCCACCACATCAGAGCGCAGGATCGCATCGTAAATTTTTTCGTGCATGGCCTGAACGGCGCGACGGCGCTCCTCCGATTTGAGTTTTAGCCCGGAGGTGAGCTTCGCTCGCGCGGGGCTAGAGATCACGCGATTGAGCAAGTGCAGTCGAAGAATTTCTTTTCTCATCAGATCATTCTTAGCCGCGGCCATGATCGCGATATGAAAGCGGACATCCTCCACGATCAATTCGCTCAGTAAGGCCTGCTCCTGCGGCGCGGCGATAATTCGTTCGGTGAGTCCCTGCATCGCCTTGAGGGCGAGCTGAATTTCCCGTAGATCGGATTCGGTGCGATTGGAGGCCGCCAGACCAGCCGCGTGACTTTCGAGCGCTAAACGCAGGTCAGACATCTCGCGGAATTCTTTGATATTCATCTGCTTAACGTTAGCGCCCAAGTGCGCCCGAATTGTGACCAAGCCATCGGTCTCCAGCTTCCGCAAGGCATCGCGGATCGGCGTTCGACTGACCTTGATATCTTTTGCGAGCACCTCCGTCATTAAATACGATCCAGGGGCAAATTCCCCATTCAAAATCCGCTTACGGATATAATTGTACGCGACATCGGTGTTAACGCTTTTCATAACAATATAATTTTAGTTGTATACAGATAGAAATACTGAATCGTTCGTCTCCGTTATTTTATTTCGAGGGTCATCTGCATCAGAGGCATCCCCGTCAAAAAAATTCCGGCATTCCTAAAAACATGATTTCCGTACTTGTGATTGGTTGTGGCAGCATTGGCGAGCGCCATTTGCGGTGTTTTCAGAGCACTGGACGGGCTAAAGTCACGGCGTGTGATGCCAGCCCCGCCATTTTGGCTAACCTCGCCAAGACCTACCAAGTGGCGACCTTTACCGACTGGGAGTTAGCCTTGGCCCAGGAAAAATTTGATGCGGTCATAATTTGTACACCGGCACACTTACATGTGCCGATGGCGATTCGCGTGCTGCAAAAAGGCTGCCATGTCCTCATCGAGAAACCTCTCTCGATCTCGCTCGCGGGGGTTAATGATTTGCTCAAGGCGCGCGATTTATCCGGTCGGCAAGCGGTCGTCGGCTACACCCTGCATTCTTCGCCCCTGCTCATCGCCGCTCGTGATTTCCTTCGCACAGGGGAATTGGGCGCGATCCTGCATGTCACCTTAACCAGCGGTCAGCATTTTCCCATTATGCGTCCAGCACATGCGGCGCCTTACGCCCAGACTTATTATCGCGACCGTAAAACCGGCGGCGGCGCGATCCAAGATGCCCTCACCCACATGGCGAATTGGGTGGAGAGCGTCATCGGACCGACCGATAGCCTCTACTGTGATTGCGCCCACCAAGCTCTGCCCGGCGTCACCGTAGAGGATACGATCAATCTCAGCTCAAGGCATGGCAACATCCTCGTAAACTATACGCTGAACCAATTTCAAGCGCCCAACGAAAGCACCCTGCAATTCAACACGGCGACGGGCAGCGTGAAAATAGAATTTCATAATCGCCGCTGGGGCACCCTCCGACTGGGTGACGCCGATTGGCACTGGCGCGAATTGCCACCCAGCGATCGCGATACCAATTACATCCTGCAGGCTAATTTATTCATCGATCAACTCGAAGGGAAATCAGCCAAATTATGTACCGTGGAAGCGGCGCTCCAGACCTTGCGCTTCAATCTAGCCGCCATCGCGTCCGCGGACTCAGGGCTTCGCGTTAATTGCGCTGACCTCAAAGCCTAACTCGGCCGCGCGCAATTCCCCTCTTTGATCACTAACTCATGAAACCCCGCAGCCCTTCATCGATCATTTCACGACGCCTCGTCGCGAAAACAAAAATCAAGACAGCCGCGCGCACGCTTAGCACCAGCGCCAAAAGCAAAGGCGGCTCCGCGCAGGTCGCGATCGATATTGATGCCAACCGTCGGTTGCTCAATCGCTACCGTTTTGTCCAGCACGAGAGCATGCGTATTCTCGCAGGCTGGCTCCCGCGAGCAGCGGCCTTTGAGTTGAAATGCGAAATGGGCCGTAGCCTCTGGGAAAATGCCGTGCAGGTGAACGCGCTTTATCTGCGCCTCCGCGAGATTCAATCGCCGGCGTTTCAGAAGCCCACCGACGCCGCGCTTGTCACGTTGATGGAAGAACTGCGCCACGCCCCCGATGAATTCGGCCTGATCCTCGGCCTTTATCACGTAATTGTCCCGAGTCTAATCACCGCGTTAGCCAGTCACGAGACCGCCACTTTCCCCAACAGCGATCAGCCGAGCGTCTATGCCATCCAGCACGCCCTGCTCGACCTACGAGCCCAACAAAAGCGCATCGAGCCCCTGCTCGTTGCAGCCGCTCGAACGGGCAAGATTACCGCGGCCGCCCGCACGTGGGAAAAATACATTGGCGCCCTCCTGGCCCATGCCGGTGGCGTTAGCGGACTAGCAGCGCGGTCTAAAAAAGCGCCCTGCCCACCGACGAGCCGCACCCCCTTCACTCCGCCGCGCGAAGCGGCCCGTGATAGTCGTTTCACCAATCGAGCCGCGGATTTGGAGCCCATGCCGGTGGAAGAAAATTACGGCGAACATACGGTCGAAGAATTTGAGCGCTACTCAACCGAGATGTTAGCCGCCGAAACTGTCGGCCTGATTATGTACCTCGTTCCTCAGATGCCGTGGGAATTTCAATTTGATACCGCCCGCCATCTTTACGACGAAGTGCGGCACTGTCTGATGGGTTATGAATGGATGCGGGGCCACAACATGGATCCCTTTCAGTCGCCGCAGTATCTGCATATCTACAAATGGCGCAGTCAATTTCCGCCGGTGATGCAGTACTGCATGCTGACCATGGGCAACGAAGTGCACGCCTTCCCCTACCGCCACCGCCGCGTGGAAGCGCATCAAAAATCAGGGGATCAACTCAGCGAGCAATTTGTCCGCTATGATATTGCGGATGAAACCCAACACGTGCGCTTCGGCAATCGCTGGCTGCCGGAACTCCTCAAGCATGTCGGGGAGAAGCGCCCACTGAAACAATACGTGGCCGACGCGCTCGACGTTTGGCGCGGGCAGTATCTCACCGGTAAATTGAGCCTTAATGTCGAATAACCCCGCCGTCACTCGCCCACCCTTCCCACTATGAGTTTAGTTAAACACCCTCAAGCTATTCGGCTCGCCATGATTGGCAGCACTCCGGGCAACGGTCATCCGTATTCATGGAGCGCGATGTTTAACGGCTACAACCGCGAACTCATGACCCGCGAATGCCCGTTCGCCGGCATTCCCCAATATCTCAATAAACAGCCGCTCGATACCCTCACGATTGCCGGCGCTAAGGTCACCCATATCTGCTGCGTGGGCGATGGCGGCTTCACCGCAGAACATGTAGCGCAATGCGCCCTCATACCGCAGGTGGTCGCCAAACCAACTGACGTCATCGGACACGTCGACGCGGTCGTCATTGCGACCGATATCGGCCACGAACACGTCGCCCGCGCCCGGCCTTTCGTCGAGGCTGGTCTGCCCGTTTTCATTGATAAACCGCTCACCGACAATGCGCCCGATCTCAAAATATTTCAGGACTGGGTCGCCGCCGGCAAGCCGATCATGTCTTCGAGTAGCATGCGCTACACCAAGGAATTTTTACCTTACCGGTTATCGACGCGGGAACTCGGCGATTTGCGCTTTGTGAGCATCACCACGCCCAAAAGCTGGGAGACTTACGGCATCCACGCCCTCGAAGCCATCTACCCCATTCTCGGGCCTGGTTTTATTTCGGCGCGCAATACCGGCACGCGCGGCCGCAATA
Source organism: Opitutaceae bacterium (assembly GCA_005787865.1). Taxonomy (GTDB): domain Bacteria; phylum Verrucomicrobiota; class Verrucomicrobiia; order Opitutales; family Opitutaceae; genus Lacunisphaera. The sequence continues at coordinate 4,121 of SXZN01000201.1, forward strand.
TTGTGCACTTAAAACATCAGTGCGGGGCCGACATTATCGTCGTAGCATCGGCTGACATGTACGGCAGCTTTGGCTGCCTGCAACTTTGCGGCACCGCCGGGAAAGTCCAAACCGTCTCCGGTGATTCTTTCTTCGCGTTTAAAACGCAGCTTGAGGCTTTTATTTGCTATCTCCGCACGGGATTTTACCCCTTCCCCTTTGCCGAAACGGTTGAGCTCATGCAGCTCGTCATCGCTGGTATTCGTAGTCGCGACGAAGGTAGTCGCGAAGTTTTGCTCACTGAAATTTAAACCCCCGTCTCTTATGAAACTCCGCTCTAGTCGTGTCCTCAAACTTCTACGTGAAGGTCAACTCCCCACGGTGCTCAAAATTAATCTCTCCGATCCACGCGTGATCGAAATCGCGGGTCTCTCCGGCGTCGATGCCGTCTGGCTCTGCTGCGAGCATGTCCCGAATGACTGGCTGGCGTTGGAAAACCAGATCCGCGCAGCCCGCGTGCACAACATCGACAGTCTCGTGCGCGTGGGGCGCGGCAGCTACAGTGACTATATCCGGCCGTTTGAAGCCGATGCCACGGGGATCATTGTCCCCCACGTCGCGAGCGCGGAAGAAGCTCGTCAGATCGTCGAGTGGGTTCGTTTCCACCCCATTGGCAAACGCGCCCTCGATGGCGGCAATACTGATGGCCAATTCTGTCTCGTCCCGATGGGCGATTATATCAAGCACTCGAATACTGAACGGGTCGTGATCTTACAGATTGAATCACCCGAGGCATTAGAGAACGTGGAAAAAATTGCCGCCGTGCCCGGCTTTGACGGCATCCTTTTTGGACCGGGTGATTTCAGCCATCGCATTGGTAAAGCGGGAGAAATTGGCGCACCCGAAGTGGTCGCCGCGCGGAAACGGGTCGCCGCGGCTTGCAAAAAATTTGGCAAATTCGCGATGACGGCTGGCCTCATTGCGCCACTGCCAGAACTCGTGGCGGAAGGCTATCGCGTTGTTGGCATTGGCGCTGATGTCGTGGCGATTACGGGCTACGTTAAGCAACGGCTCGATCTCGTCCAAGGCTTGATCGACGCTCTACCGACTGAGATCAAACCTGCCGTGCGCTCTCCGTATCAATAAGCTAACGAGCTTTCTCGGGGTGCGAATCCGTAATCCGTTCGTAAAAATAGCGGCGTAGCCACCATGCGACTCCCGAATCTCGTCGCGATCGTGACCGGAGCTGGCTCGGGCTTTGGCGAGAGCATTTGTCAGGCCTATGGAGCGCAAGGAGCCAAGCTGGTGGTCGCAGATATCAATGCTGCCGCCGGTGAAAAAGTTGCCGCCGCGCTGCGCGTTTGCGGCTACGACGCCATTTTCTGTGCCGTCGATGTCACGCAAAACAAGGCGATGGCGCATTTGATTGCGACCGCGGTGCATCATTACGGGCGCATCGATATCATGGTCAACAATGCCGGTATCAGCCACGCCAACCAGCCGATGCTGAACGTGAGCGAGGCGGAGTTTGATTGGATTTTCCAAGTTAATGTTAAGAGCCTCTACCTCGCCGCGCAGCATTGCGTGCCCGTTTTTCGCCGGCAGCAGAGCGGGTGCTTCATCAACATCGGGTCCACCGCCGCGGTGCGCCCCCGCCCCGGGCTGACGTGGTACAATGGATCAAAAGGCGCCGTCGTTCTCATCACAAAATCGATGGCCGTGGAATTGGCCCCTGATAAAATCAGGGTGAACGCGATTAATCCGGCGCTGGCCGAGACGCCTCTCCTCACCACCTTCATGGGCAGCGCCGACACGCCGGCGAATCGCGCTAAGTTTACCGCCTCGATTCCCCTCGGGCGCCTAGGCCGATCCACCGATGTCGCTAATGCCGCCGTATTCTTAGCTGATCCCGCTTCAGAATTTATCACCGGCGTTTGCCTCGAAGTTGATGGCGGCCGATGCATCTGAGTCCACTTTTTCCACCCCCCCTATTATGTCCCAGTCCCCTACGTTTTCTCTCCAAGGCAAGGTTATCATTCAATTTGGCGGCACCGGTCTCCTCGGGCCGGCGCTCATTAAGGCTCTCGGTGAAGCCGGCGCCACCGTGGTAGTCGCTTCCCGCAGTCGCGCCTCTCTCGATTCGCTGGTCGCGCAGGAAGGCGCCGCCGGCCGGGTTATTCACCCGGAGGAAGTTGACACCCACTCCGAAGCTTCCCTTCACGCTCTCCGCGATCGCATCCTAGCCCAGTACCAACGAGTGGATGGGATCGTTTACAATGCGGCCAGCCGTCCCATGACTTCCTTCAGCGATAATCTATCCGCCTGGAAAGAATCAATGGCCACCAACGCCACTGGATTTTTCGCCGCGATTCGCACGTTTGGCGATGTGATGGCGGCCCAAGGGTCTGGCAGCATCGTCAATATTGCGTCGCAAATGGGCACGATTGGCATGAATCCGTGGCTGTATGAAGGCACCGCGATGAAAGCTCCGCCGGATTATTTTTTCCACAAAGGCGGCATGATTAATCTGACGCGCTACCTCGCTTCTCACTACGGTACTCAAGGGGTTCGCGTGAATGTGGTTTCACCCGGCGGTATTTTTAACGTCAGCAAACCCCAAGCCCCAGCCTTTCTCGAGCGTTACGGAAAAATGACCATGCTCGGTCGCATGGCGGACCCGCGTGAACTGGGCGGCGCGGTGGTCTTTCTGCTCAGCGATGCCTCAACTTATATCACGGGAGCTAATCTACCGGTCGACGGCGGCTATACTGCAAAATGAAATCCTGGCACTCTCTCGAAGGTAAAACGATTTGGGTCACGGGCGGAGCCGGCTATCTTGGCTCAGCCATCACGCACGAGCTCGATGCGCACTGTGCCAAGGTAATCTGCTTTGACTTACCCGGCCGAGCGGAAGCGCTGGTCCGTGAACAAAAACTCACCCGCACCGTGCCTCTCGCGCTCGATTTTTATGATGCTGCAGGTCTGCCCGCCGCCATCGATACGCTCGTGGCTACTCACGGCTTGCCCGACGGAGTCGTGCATCTCGTGACCGCCTCATCGAGCGGCAAACGCTTGGAAGTGCTCACCGCAGATGAATTCCAGCGCACCTTCGATCTGGCGCTCACCCCCACCTTCGTGCTTTGCCGAGCCCTGGCTGAGAAAATGAAAATCCGTGGCTCGGGGAGCATCATACTTTACTCCAGCATGTACGGCATCGTATCGCCTGACCCGCGCATTTATCATGACCCGATGGCGCCTAACCCCATTGACTATGGCGCTAGCAAGGCGGCCGTTTTACAGATGTCGCGCTATCTCGCCGTTCACTATGGACCGGCTGGCATTCGCTTCAACTGCATCTCGCCAGGCCCCTTCCCCAACCCAGGAGTGCAGAAAGGTCACCCTGGTCTCATTCAAGATTTAAACCGAAAAACCGCGCTCAATCGCATCGGTCACAATCAAGAAATTGTCGGGCCTACGCTTTTTCTCTTAACCGACAGCGCCTCCTACGTCACCGGCCATAATCTCGTCGTCGACGGCGGGTGGACGAGCTGGTAAACCAAAACCATCACCATGTCTGCGATCATGGGGCGTAGCCCACTCAGCGTAAGTCGACTCTCTCTCGGCTGCGCGACCTTCGGCCGGGAAATCTCGGAAGCCACCGCTTTTGCCTTGATGGATTATGCCCGCGAAAACGGCATCACCCTGTTCGATACCGCCGAAGCCTATGGCGGCGGCCAAGCGAAAGCCTATCGCCGTGACCACCTCGGCATAACTGACACGCGGGAAGTATCCGATGAAATGCATTCTTCGGAAAAAATCGTGGGGCGCTGGTTGCAGGCCCGCGGCTGTCGCGACCAAATTACCCTCGCGACCAAGGTCACGCGGGAATTCACCCGCGCCCACGTCCGTACCGCGATCGAGGCCAGCCTCAGCCGGCTCCAGACCGACCGCATCGATCTTTATCTTTATCACAGTTACGACGGCGTCACGCCGATCGAAGAAACCACGGCCGCGATTGATGCAGTCGTCAGCGCTGGTCTCGCACGCGCCGCTGGCTGCAGCAATCATTCGGGCCCACAACTGCAAGCCGCCCTCGAAGCCAGTCGCCGGCTGGGCCTGCAGCGCTTTGAAACCATCCAGCTGCCTTACAACCTCCTGCAATCCACTCACGATGCTTTCTCCGTGGTGCAGCGTGAGCAGGTGGGCGTAATGGCCTACAGCCCTCTCGCCGCGGGTTTTCTCACCGGCAAATACACCGCTGATCGTGCGGCTGTACCCAAAGGCACCCGCTTCGATGTGATCCCTGGGCACGCCGATATTTATTTTAATGAACGCAATTTTTCCCGCGTAACTTTGCTGCATCGCTTGTCCGCAAGAGTGGGCGTGCCGCCGCTGCAACTCGCGATGGCCTGGGTGCTCCAAAATCCACTGGTAACAACCGTTCTCGTCGGCGCGCGCACCCCAGCGCATCTTGATAATGCCTTGGCTGCGCAGAAAATGAACTTTGCTCCTGAGTGGCTAACCGAGATTAAGTCCTGGGATACGCCCCCAGCAACGGCCCCTGCTGCTTAGGATTAAAGCGCCAAAGGTATCCCCGCGTTGGACATCCGATGGTAGCTCGTGAACTAGCCTCCCTTTGTTTGTGCCACCCATGGCTACTAAAATAAACTCTTCAGTCTGGATCGCGGCACCTTGGGGTGAACCATCCGCGAACCTTGCAGAACTCTCGCCCCAAATAATCTCGGCCAGCTGGCAACCCCTGCAGCAAGCGTGGCGGGCAGCGGGCGCTGAATCGGGATTTCAACCGGGCTGGGCGCGCATCAGCTGGGAGTCGCACGGACTTTGGCTAGAGTCGATTTTTATGGGGAAAGCTCCCGGCAATCGTGCGCGCCAGCTGAATGAATACACGTGGGAACTTGGCGATATTTGTGAATTCTTCCTGCAGATCGAGGGCGGGGCCGAATACCTTGAACTGCATGTTACCCCTGAAAATCAGCGGCTCCAACTGGCCTGGCCGGTGATCGGTCAGCCGCTCCAAGCGGTACGCGCGGGCACCTTGCCGTTGGAAAAATTCATGATCCCCCAAGGGGATTGGGTGAAAAGTGCGGTCCACATCGCTGCGGATTTCTGGGCCACCCGGACTTTTATGCCCGCGGCTCGTTTAGGGCTGGAGCAATTACGCGCGGGCCAATCATTGCGCGGGGCAGCGTGCCGTTATGACTGTACCTCGACGCAGCCCTACGTGCTATCGTCGACGGCCTATTTCCAAGTGCCCGAATATCACGCCCGCGAAGCCTGGCACCGGATTGTGCTTGGCTGAAAAGACCAGCCAGCGCGCAGAGCCCTAGACCACGCGCGACCAGAGCACCTTGAGGTAGCGACTTTCGGGGCAGTTAGAATAAACGGGGTGATCCACGCCCGGGCCGGTGCGATCGAAGAATTGCAGTCGGCGATTAAGCCGATGAGCGCCTTTGATCACACATTCCTCAAAAGTCTCGAGTGAGACGAGACCCGAGCAGGAACAGGTAACGAAAAGACCGCCCGGTTTAACCAAACTAGCGGCGATCTGATTGAGGTCGGAATATTTGCGCATGCCCTCGGAGGCTCCAGCTGGCTCGCGCGTCATGACAAATTTCGGGGGATCACAGAGCACGGCATCAAACTGCTCCCCGTTTTTTTGCATCTGCCGAGCATAAGCAAAAGCATCCGTATGCACCCATTTCAATTTATTCGGTGAGATTTGATTAAGGTTAGCATTGCGCCGCCCTTGCGCGATGGCGGTTTCGTCCAGATCTACTGCGGTGATCTGACTCGCGCCGCCCAAGGCGGCGTTAATGGCGAAGCCACCGGTGTAGCTGCAAAGATCGAGCACCCGAGCGCCCGCGACCATTGACCCAAAACGCCGCCGATTATCGCGTTGATCGCAGAAGAAGCCGGTTTTATGGCCTTCGGTAAAATCCACTTCGTACTTCACGCCGCCTTCCTTAATCCGCACCTTATCGGGAGCGGAAGCGGTGAGCTCCTTCATCTGGGAGGGCTTAATACCTTCGAGGCTACCCAGATCGTGATCGACGTGCACACGCACATGTTTGGTCCCCAGTAACTCATGGAGCAGCGGCAGAAATTGCGGTAGCCGCTGAAACATCCCGAGCGAATAAACATCGCAGTACAAAACATCGGCGTAGCGATCAATGGTGAGCCCGCTCAGGCCATCCCCATCCGAGTTAATTACTCGATAGGCGTCGGTCTGAGCATCGAGTTTAAA
>SXZN01000202.1 GCA_005787865.1 Opitutaceae bacterium
CCATGCAATCACCCGAAGGCATTTGGCAACCGCTGTACGCCGAACTCGACGGCGAAGAGGCCCCAAAAATGATGCTCGATAAAATGGAGCTGGAACTAACTGGCGGAGAATATGCCGTGCGCTTTGGTGGCGTCACCGCTGATCAAGGCACCTACACGATCGAGCCGGCTGGCTTGACCTTACATGGCGTCACCGGCCCCAATGCGGGTCGAGCTATTCCCGCTATTTTCAAATTCGCGGGCGGCGCGCTTTCCATCTGCTACGGGCTCAGCGGCGTCCGCCCAGGGAAATTTTCGACCGGCAAGGATCAGCAGATCTATCTCGTCAATTATCACCGCAAAGATCTTCCGGCTAACGCCTAATCCCGTGCGGCCGCGGCCGCGTCTTTCGACTTACTTTTTGCGCCTGTGCAGCTCTCCGCTCTTCATCTGTACCCCGTTAAGTCTTGCCGCGGACTCAGCGTGACCTCGGCGACCATCGACGCCTTTGGCCTCGTGGGGGATCGACGCTTCATGGTGGTGAATGCCGCGGATGGTCAATTTATCACCCAGCGCACCCATCCGCGCATGGCACTGATTGAAACGACCCTCAGCGCCGACGTCCTGATTCTCTCTTCACCTAATCAGGGAGAGGTCCGCGTGCCCCGCTTTACGGGTGGGACGATCACCCCTCGAAAAATTACGGTCTGGTCTCATGCCGCCATCGCCGATGACTGCGATGACGCGGCCGCCGAGTGGCTCACCCGTTTCCTCGGACAACCCGTGCGACTCGTGCGCATGGGAGCCGCCTTTCACCGGCTGATTAAATCCCACCACGGACCAGCCGATGACGCCGTATCGTTTGCCGACGGCTATCCGGTGCTTATGCTCAGCGAAGGCTCGCTCGCTCAGCTCAATGATCGGCTCATCGCCCAACAACAAGACACCCTACCGATGAATCGCTTTCGCCCCAATTTAGTCGTGAGTGGATGCGCGGCGTTTGCCGAGGATAGCTGGCTTCGGCTGACAATCAATGATGTCGACCTGCGCCACGCGGGGCCCTGCGCGCGCTGCGCCGTAACCACGATCGATCAGCTCACCGCCGAGCGCGGCCTTGAACCGCTCCCCACGCTCGCCGCCTATCGGCGCGATCCCACCGACGCCACGAAGATTAATTTTGGCGTTAATTTTATCAACGAAACCAAGCGGGGCACCCTTCGCGTCGGTGACCGCGTGATTGTCCGGCCGTAAAATGGCGCCCAGAACAAAAAAAATTCCGCGATGAACCAAAACCCCTTGGCCGATTTTACCACCGCGGAGAGCCTGTTGGCGATCGGCGTCGCCCTCATTATGATCGGCATTATGCTCCAGGGCTTTGTGCGCAGCAATCGCCGGGCGAGCGCGCTGCGTCACCAGCATTGGCTCCATACGCGCCAACTGGGTGAGAGCGAGCCCGCCGGTCAATCCCCCGATTGGTTGGAGCGAAGGCTGCCGCTAATTGCCAACCTCGCCGGGGTCACGGGCTGCGTGATCATGCTGATTTCATTTTTTCGGAAATAATCAACCCGCGTGAGCCAGGGCCTAATATCAGCGAGCGGCTGGTCGCCGCATTCTCCTGCACTATTCCTCACCGGGCCGGCCTCGGCGCGATTTTATTTTCGCGCGATGCTTTTTTCCCTCGATCATCCGCGCCTTCTGCCCCCGTGATTTCTGCCGAAGCTGCCGCCGAATGAGCTCCCGGGATGCTCGCGCCTGTCGGCCAGCTGCCTCCTTAAGCGCCGCCAATTTCTCCGCTAATTCACTCCAGGCGAGCAGCCGATTAATCCTTTGGCTGCGCTCCCGCTGACACCGCACCACGATCCCAGTCGGCCGGTGCTGCAGCCAGACAGTCGATGAAGTTTTGTTAATTTTTTGCCCACCAGCCCCGGTGCCACGAATGAATTGCTCGGTCACTTCTTCTGCCCGGACCCCCAAAGCGGTCAAACGCGCCTGCACCGCTGCGCTTAAGATGTCAGGGAGATTGCCCATCGAGGAGTTTAGCCACAAATCGATCGAAAAAGATACGCCAAACCTCGCTCAAATCGGGCCAGCGCCGGCCGCGCGGTTCTCCGCGCAATTTACCGTGATTTTTTCAACTTTTCGCTGCTATATCCTGCAACTCTAAGCCTTTTTTGCAGTCTGATCTGTTCCGTCACCCAACCGCCTGACTGCACAAAAATCGCGCATCTTCACTTGTCACTTTTCTCCTCCCCCTGCTAACTTCCCTCCCATGATTAACGGTCCCGACTGGTCCCTGAAACTTCGCAACGAAATCGGCCAGGCAGTGATCGGCCAGAATGTCGTCATCGAACGCATGCTGGTCGCCCTGCTCGCCAACGGCCACGTGCTGCTGGAGGGCATGCCGGGCTTAGCCAAGACGCTCCTCATCAAGTCGCTCGGGTCTGCTCTCGGCGTCCAATTCGAGCGGGTTCAATTCACGCCCGATCTGCTCCCCAGTGATGTGGTCGGCACCATGATTTTTTCCCCCAAGGATGGCGGTTTCGCCACGCATAAGGGCCCGATCTTTGCCAATTTAGTTTTGGCGGATGAAATCAACCGGGCGCCAGCTAAAGTGCAATCGGCCCTCCTCGAGGCCATGCAGGAACGGCAAGTTACCATCGGCGGCAATTCCCATAAACTCCCGCGGCCTTTCTTCGTCATGGCGACGCAGAATCCCGTCGAACAGGAAGGCACCTATCCGCTCCCAGAAGCGCAGACCGATCGTTTTCTTTTTAAACTGCTCGTGGATTATCCCTCAGCTGCCGAGGAATCATCGATGATGCAGATGTGGGGCCAGGTCACCAAGCAGCCTGAAGTGAAGGCGGTTTCGAGCGGCGAAGAGCTGCTCGAGCTCCGCACGCAAGTTGATGCGATCCACGTCTCTCCGGCCGTGCAGGCTTATATTCTTGCTCTGGTGCGGGGCTCGCGTGACCTCGCCGCCCAAGCGGAAGGCGGGAGCAGCAAACGATTGCTCAATTTCGGCGCTTCCCCCCGCGCTTCGCTCGCCCTCTTTCAGGCCGGTCGCGGCCTCGCTTGGCTGCGCGGCGCTGATTATGTTTCGCCTGACCTGATTCAAGAGATCTTCCACGATGCCCTCCGCCATCGTGTCGGCCTCACCTACGAAGCCGAAGCGGAAGGCCTTTCCGCCGATAAGATTCTCGATCAGGTTCTGAACCGCACGGCGGTACCAGCCAAAGCCTGATCTTACGCGGGGAAGACGAGTTACGCCTGCTGAGCCGCGGCTCAGCAGAAAATTCGGCCTCCCGACCCAGTCCGCTCCATGTCTGTTCCCACGCTTAATCCCACCTCGCTGGTTACCTCCCAGCTCGCGCTGCTCAAGCAGCTCGAATGGCGCGTGCGGCATGCCGTTGAAAATGTACTTAGCGGCGAATATCGTTCCGCTTTTCGCGGCCGGGGCATGGAGTTCGACCAAGTAGTTAAATATACCTTCGGCGACGATATTCGGGATATCGACTGGAACGTCACGGCTCGACTCGGGGAACCCTATCGCAAAAAATTTATCGAAGAACGCGAAGTTTCGCTGCTTCTCGTCTTTGAAGACAGCGTCAGCCTGCAATTTGGCTCTGGCGCCCAAACTAAACGTGAGGCCCTGCTCGAACTCGCTGGGCTGGTGATGATGCTGGGCGCCGTCAACCGCGACCGCGTAGGTTTCCTGTACGCGTCACCCGCGGGCTACACCTTGAAGGAACCTGTTCGCGGCCGGGGGCAAATCTTGCACGCCGCCGCCACCCTGCTCGGCCAATCCGCTCCCGTCATCGAGAATTGCGAACTACCCACTGAAAGTTCCTTTGTACCTTGGCGACTGCTCGCCAAAGCGGCCCCACGGCATAGCATCATGATTTGGCTCGGCGATTTTCCGCCGCGCATTGCACCTGAGGGCTGGAGTGTTTTGTCGCGGCGCTACCAGACGATGGGCTTTCGGGTCGACGACCCGTGGGAGCGCGAGCTACCCAGCGACCGAGTCCTGACCACCTACGATCCGGTGGCCGGCCGGATTGTGACGCTCAACGGGGCAACGACCGCCCAACGCACCGCGCACGCGGCTTGGGGCCAACAACGCGATGCCGCCTTCCGCGCTATTTTCCCGGCACCGCTGAGTCGGCTGGTGGTCGGCACGCATGAATCGCGCCTCGACGCGCTCGTGCGCTTTTTTCACGCCCGCATGGCAGCGGGCAAGAAACGCTGAAGTTAAAAAATCTCCTTCAGATGATCACCCACGCCCTCTGCATCGCACCCTTGGCCCTGTTTGAAGGCTATACTTTTCACGACCCACTCTGGTTGCTGGCTTTGCTCTGGTTACCGTTGCTGATCTGGGTACGCGGCCGCCGCGGTGCACCAGTATTGATCGTGCCTTTTGCCGCAGCTTGGCATCGCCCTTCTTTAATTCCGACTTCCCGCTGGCCCGCCGCCCTGGCCATGCTGGGACTCGTTCTGCTCATCATCGCCCTGGCGCGACCCCAAATCGTAGAAGACAAACGGGAAGTTAAACAGCAAGGCTACGACCTGATGCTAGCCATCGATCTTTCGGGCTCAATGTTAGCGGAGGATTACGAGCGCGATGGCGATCGGCTGAATCGCCTGCAAGCGATCAAGCCGGTGATTCAGGCATTTATTTCTCAGCGCGCGAGCGATCGCATCGGCCTCGTGGTTTTCTCGGGGCGAGCTTACACGCTGGCCCCACTGACCTTTGATCATGAGTGGCTCGCGCGACAAATTGAGCGCCTCAAGATTGGTCTCATTGAAGACGGCACCGCCATCGGTGACGGTCTCGGCGTGGCGTTAACCCGGCTCGAACAAGCGGGCCGCGAGGACGGCACTAAACGTAAAGGGGCTTTTGTGGTGTTGCTCACGGACGGGGCCAATAATCGCGGGCTCCTGACGCCGGAGCAGGCGACCAATATCGCGCAGTCGCGGGGGGTGCCGGTCTACACGGTCGGGGCGGGCCGCGATGGCCTCGTGCCCATGCCGGTTTTTGACGACAGCGGTAAAAAAATTGGTTATCGTCGGGCCATATCTGATCTCGATGAAAATCAGTTGCGCACCATCGCCGAATCAACGGGGGCGAAATTTTTCCGCGCGGCGGATTCTGATACGGTTGAAAAAGCGTTCGCCGCCATCGATCGCGCCCAAAAAATTGAATTTACCGCTAAGTCCTACCTGCTCACCACTGAACTCTTTCATTGGTTTGCCATGCCCGGCGCCGCGCTGCTTTTTCTTGGGGCGCTCTTGGCCTTGCCCCCCGCTCGGCCCTTCCGGCGAAAAGCCCCTGCCAACGGAGTCACCATTTGAGCTTTCATTCGCCCCATCTCCTCTGGCTGCTCGCCCCCTTGCTCCTGCTTTTTTCGTGGGAACTCGCGCGGCATACGGCGCGCGCGGCCACAAATTGGCCCAACATTGCGCGCGCTTGGGCCGGAGCCTTTGAAGTTTCTCTCGGGGCCAAACACACCACCGCCGAAACTCGCCCCCGCCTCTGGCTCTGGTTTGGTTTGGCCCTTTGCCTCATTGCCTTGGCCCGACCGCAATGGGGCCTAATCGAGGAGCAGGTGTTTGACCAATCGCGAGAAGTCCTCATTGCGGTCGACCTTTCTCGCTCGATGCTCGCCGCCGATGTTAAGCCCTCCCGCCTCGACCGCAGCAAATTGCTCATTCAATCGCTGCTCGACGGCCTCAAGGGCGAGCGCGTGGGCCTCGTGCTTTTTGCCGGTACCGCTTTTTTGCAAAGCCCGCTGAGCTCTGATTATGAAATTTTGCGGGAATTTCTGCCGGCGATGAATCCAGATTATTTACCGGAAGGGGGCTCGAACTATAAAGCGATGCTGGAAACTTCCATGCAGGCCTTCGGTACTTCTACCGCTGATCGCTATCTGATCATCTTGAGCGATGGCGAAAGTACAGACGAGGATTGGAAAAGTTTAACCGATCCATTGAAGCAAAAAGGTATTCGCGTCATCGGCTTGGGCGTCGGCACCACCGCCGGATCCTTCATCACCGACGCGGGGGGAAGTTTTATCAAAGATGAGCGCGGCGCCGTCGTGCTCTCGCGCTTGAACAGCGCCACGTTGCAAGAATTGGCCCAAGTAACCGGTGGCGCCTACACGGATGCCAGCGCGTGGGTTGATCTAGCGGGCTTACTGAAAAAAACGGTGGAAGCGGGTCGCAAAGGCGAGTTCTCGGAGAAAAATGCTGCGCGCCTCATGGAACGCTACCAGTGGTTTCTCGTCCCGGGGGTGCTCCTGCTCCTCATCAGTTTTTGGGCAGAATTTCCCGTGCGTCCCCGGGAGCGCGCCTTGCCGCTCGGCCCGCATCGGGGCCGGGCAGTCGCGCCAGTCACCGCGGCCCTGCTCATGCTTTTTCTAGCTATGGCGCCTGCGCCTTCCGTCTACGCAGCGGAAGGCAGCCAAGACACCCTGGCCCAACCGCTCGTCACGGCCGTCGCGCGCTTAGCTGAAAATAATACCTTAGCGGCGAGTGATTGCGCTGAGCTAGCGCAGACCACGATCACTTACGGCCAACGGGTAAAAACCGCGCAACAACACCCCCCAGAAAATGTTGTGCGGGATGCGCTGCAAGCGGTGGCCCTCGGGGAAAAACTCGCCGGCCAGGCGGCCGACTGGCCCCACTTACGGCAGGAGTTAGAGGCCTTGCTTAAAAAAGAGGAGCCGCCGCCGGAAGACAAAAAGCAACAAGACCAGGATAAGAAGAAACAGGATCAGCAATCCAAACAGGAGCAGAAAAAAGACCAATCAGCGCCACAGGAGCAGCAGAAATCTGACCAGGAAAAATCGGATCAGCCACCGCCAGCCGAGCCGCCGCCACCCCAAGACAAGGACGCTTTCGGCGATATGCAGGAGCCGAAAAATCCGCCGCCAGAAAAGAAATCAACTCCGCCCCCGCCGCCACCGGGGACGCAAAAAGTCGGCGGCCAACAGGATAAAAAGCCTGACGACCAGCTCCAAGATCCGGAGCTCGCCATGCCGCTTCAGAAGCTCGAACAAGTTCGCAACCAAGATTCTCCCGCCAAGCTGCAACAACTCATGCAAGGCCAACCGCAAAAGCCCAAAGCCAAGGGTAAGGATTGGTAATTCCCATGCACCGTATCATCGCCCGCTTTATCTCTGCCTTCGTCGCCAGCTGCTCACGGGTGATCACCCCATCGCCGTCACGTCAGCTGACGGCCATCAGCTTGCTCATACTGCTCGCCGCCTCCAGCAACGCTGGCGCGCAATCCGTGCGCTGGGATCCGCCGGGTGGACAACTCGGCTTTAATCAGGTTTCGCAAGTCGCCCTGACCTTTGAAGACTGCGAGCCCGACGGCGACCCCAGCTTGCCTAAGGTTGATGGTCTCGCTTTTGGCCAGCCCTCCCAGAGCTCGGAAACCAGCGTGGTTAATTTCCATGTCACGAGTCGCTTCTCGCTAAACTATCCGGTTCGCCCCACCAAGCGCGCGAGTATCGTCATTCCTGCTTTTGAAATTAAAACCGACAAAGGAAATCTCCGCGTGGCCGCCGCCTCGTTCAACGTCGGCGACGCCACCGTGGGTAATGCGGGCACCGGCCCGGCGCTCGATGAAGTGGCATCGGCCAAATTGACGACGATAAAAAATAATTTCTGGGTCGGTGAAGTTTTTCCCATCACTTATAATCTCAACGTTGTTCGGCGTTACTTCCATTCACTCGCGACCAATGTTGAATGGCCCGCAACGCCGCTGGTGGCCGAGGATTGGAGCAAGCCCGATCCGAGCGAGATGCTCATCCGCGGCGAACGGCGCGTAGTTTCCACCCAAACGACGCGCGCTTATGCCAAACAGGCCGGCCGCAGTACGCTCAAGCCTGCTACGCAAATGGTTAATCTGATGGTTGGCACCACCGGCTTTGGTCTTTTCTCGCAAGCCACGGTCGAACAACGCGCCCTTCAATCCAGTCCCCAGGATATTACGATTCAAGCGCTGCCGCCGAGCCCGGCCAATTTTTCCGGGGCAGTGGGCCAATTTACCTTCACCGCTAAAGTCGTGCCGACCTCCGCCGCGATCGGTGAGCCCGTTACCTGGACCATCGAATTGGCTGGAATCGGCAACTGGCCCGATATTACCGGCCTGCCCTCGCGAGAGGTTTCCAGTGAATTTCAAGTCGTTCAGCCAAAATCTAAACGCACCATGAAAGAGGGCGCCTTGTTCGAAGGCGGACTCAGTGAGGATGTCGTGCTCGTGCCGAGCCGTCCGGGATCCTATAAATTGAAGCCAGTTAATTTCACCTATTTTGATCCCCAAGCCGGCGCCTATAAAACAATCACGAGCGAACCGGTGACCATAACGATCACCGCGGGAGCGCCGGAGACCCCGGCGCGCTCCAACCCGGGCGCGCCCGTCCAATTTTCACTTAACCCGACAGCGGCGGCTACCCCCGCACTGCCCACCGCCACGCCACCCGTGCCGCCCGAGAATCTGCCGCGGGATCCGCTCGCAGATCCCCGCCTAGGCGGAGTGCCCTTCCGCCCTGATAACTTCTGGATCGTGGCCGCGGCTCCCGCCGTCGGCATCATCCTGATCGCGTGGCTCAGTCTCGCGGCCCTCCGCTCCCGCGCGACAGATCCTCAGCGTCATCGCCGCCTAGCTCGCGCCCAACTCGCCGCGGCCTTAGCGGAACTTCGCACTACGAACGGCCCGCTGCCGGACAGTTCCGCCCTACGCTCTTGGCAGCAGCAGGCGGCCGCCTTGTGGGAAATACCGCACGCGGCACCCGGCACCCCGCTTCTGCAGGCCAGCATCGTCGCCCACGCACAGGGCGGCGCGACTGCTCCTGACTGGGCCTCCCTCTGGATCGAAGCCGATCGGGCCTTACATAGTCGCGAGCCCAGCCTGCCCGCCGACTGGTTAACCCGAGCTGAAACCGCTCTGCAAAAAGTTCGCGTACCGGGCTGGGCGCCCTTCTCACTTTTTGGCCTGCGCAATTTATTACCTTTTGTTTTTAGCCTAACCCTGATGCTGGCGCCGCTCGCGGCTCAGGCGGACAGCGCGACTGAAGCCTATAAGCGGGGAGATTTTCCGGCCGCGGAAACCGGCTGGCGTAACACGATCACGTCCACGCCAAACGATTGGACGGCCCGCCATAATCTCGGACTCGCGCTCGGCCAACAAGACCGCTGGGCCGAAGCCACCGCCCACTGGACGAGTGCCTTTCTGCTGAACTCACGCGCAGAAACCACGCGCTGGGATCTAACCCTCGGCCTACAACGCTCCGGCTTGGCCCCCGCCGCGCTCGTTAATCTCGCCCGCGGCGAAGGTCGCTCCCGTCTCGCTCGCTACGCCACCCCCGCGGAATGGCAGCTCAGCCTCATCGGGGCCGCGCTGTTGCTCGCCGCCGCCCTCAGCGGATTACTCCTGCATGGTTATCAGCGGATCGGCGCTTGGGCCAAACCCGCCGCGCTCACGGCCAGTTTATTAGCCGTGCTGCTGGCCGCTGTGGCCACGCTCAGTCTCCATACTTACGGTCCACTCGCTCATCCTGAGGCGGCTTTTGTTTGGCAGGCATCTGTACTCCGGAGCGTGCCCACGGAAGCTGATACAACCCAGAAGACTTCCCCGCTTTCCGCTGGGTCGATTGCGGTCGCGGAAAAAACTTTTCTCGGCTGGACGAAGCTCAGTTTCCCCGGTGGACAAACCGGCTGGGTTCGCACGACGGATCTAATTCCCCTGTATCGGTAAAATTCCACCTCAGGAATTCAGCTAGCCCGAGGCTCCTCGCCGCCCGGGGGGAAGAGCCGACCGCTCATCGCGTGTTAAACCATTTAGCGTCACCCGGCTGATAGCTCCACCCATCGAGTAGCGGGAAAATCTCTTCAACCGTATGCGCGACCGCATATTTACCCCGGATCGTAGCGTGCATAAATTTCTCGGCGACGATGCGCTCGAAGAGCCGCAACAGATCATCATAATAACCCTCTTGGTTCAGAATGATAATCGGTTTCTGCAAGGTCTCGAGATGGGCCAGGGTGAGGATTTCCAATAATTCCTCGAGCGTACCCCATCCGCCCGGCAGCGCCAGAAACGCATCGGCGCGGGTTTCCATCAGCAGCTTGCGCTCCCGCATGGTAATAACGGATATGAGTTCATCCGCTTCCGTGAAAGCCAACTCCCGCGCCTTCATAAATTCCGGAATCACGCCGACCACCCGCCCACCCCCAGCTTTGACCGACCGCGCGACCGTGCCCATCAACCCCGTCTTGCCCCCACCGTAAATCAACCCCCACTCGCGCTGGGCCATGGCCGCACCCAATGCCGCCGCGACCGCGAAATATTTAGGATCCACGCGATCACTCGAGGCACAATAGACACACAAGGACTTTTGCATGCCTAATTTTAAAACCACTCAGGCAGACTAATCAGCATAATTTTTTCGGTCGGCGGCCCGCCGAATTTCTTTTTCGTCATTTTTGCGCTTTTGGTGGCCAATCCATTCCCGCAAATTAGCCTAAGAACTAGCATGGCCACCCCAGCTCCAGTCTACCGCGGTCGGCTCGCGCCCTCTCCCACTGGCCTCCTCCACCTGGGCCACGCCAAAACTTTTTGGACGGCACAGGCACGGGCGCAGGCCGCGGGAGGTCATCTCCTGTTGCGCAACGACGATCTCGATGCGGGGCGCTGTCGGCCAGAGTTTGTCGCAGCCATGACCGAGGATCTTGCCTGGCTCGGCCTGCACTGGGTCGAACCCATGATTACCCAAAGCCAGCGGCGCTCGCTCTACCGGGCGGCGTTGGTCCAGTTACATGCCGGCGGCTTCATTTATCCCTGCACCCGCTCACGGCGCGATGTCCTCGCGGCCATCAGTGCTCCCCATGACACGGACGAAACCGATGAGCCCGTTTTCCCGCGTGAATTTCGGCCTGCCACTTCCACGCCGCTCCCCCCGCTCACGGAACCCGTCACAACAAATTGGCGTTTTCGCGTGCCCGATGGCGAAGAATTAATTTTTACGGACGGCCAAAGTGGCGCACACCGCGCCCTCGCCGGCCGCGACTTCGGTGATTTTCTTGTCTGGCGAAAAGATGATCTCCCGAGCTACCAACTCGCGTGCGTCGTTGATGATGCCGCGCTGAACATTACCGAGGTCGTGCGGGGCGAGGACCTACGCCAGTCTACTTTTCGCCAACTCTTAATTTACCGGGCCTTAAAACTTAACGCCCCCGCATTTTACCACTGCCCCTTAATCACCGATGAACGCGGCGTGCGCTTAGCCAAACGCCATGACGCGCTCGCTCTGCGCACCCTGCGCACCGCCGGCCACACGGCAGCAGATGTTCGCGCCAACTGGTAACCCAGCCTCAGCCTCAAGAAGGACGTTATTGAGCGTCCGTGCGATCCCGATCCGCCTTGCCTATAATCGATCAATGATTGAACCTATTTATTCAGGGCTGGGCCGACCTGCTACTCGCCGTCGCCCATGGTATGCCGTCGTTATCGCCCGCGCCAACCCCGCGCTAATCCTCTCTGGCAATTATTTCGAGCCCATTGGCCCGCACTCAGTTCAGCTCCCCGCTGGGCAAGTTACCGCGCCACCGTGGCCTCATTTTTGCGTTGCGGAGATCTGCAAGCGGGCTTTGTGCGCTTTCAATGCCCTGACTGTGATCACGAATTCCTCCTCGCCTTCACCTGCAAACAACGCGGCCTGTGCGCGAGCTGTCATCAGCGTCGCATCCTGATCGAGAGTGCCTTCATCGCTGATACTGTCTGCGCCCCCGTCCCTCATCGGCACATAGTTCTCACCGTACCCCGCCTTCTCCGGCCACTGTTTTTTCGCAACCGTTCGCTACTGAGTGAACTTTACCTCGCCGCGCA
>SXZN01000203.1 GCA_005787865.1 Opitutaceae bacterium
AAAAATGGCGTCCTCGGCGGGACTCGAACCCACAACCGCTTGCTTAGAAGGCAAGAGCTCTATCCGGTTGAGCTACGAGGACACTTTAACGTCAGCTAGTTGAAGGCACTTTCGGGGGATTGCAGCATTTTTTACAAATTGAGTGGGTTTGCTCTAGCTAAATCGCCCCACCGGGTCCCCTGAATGGCGGCTAAGGAAAGGGCTTGCATCACACCAAGCGGTGAGGCTTTTTGATCCCTCGTAGAGACGGGCTGTAGCGTAGTCTGGTAGCGCGCTTGCATGGGGTGCAAGAGGTCGTGAGTTCGAATCTCACCAGCCCGACCATTTTAAGCAGATCGTTGCTGGCTAAGGCGCAGGCTGATCGTGCTCATGGGTGAAAATCCCGCTCGCCGAGGATTTTATGATCTGCAATTATAAGCGGATGGAAGCTGCTCAATCGGTCTGGACGGAACGTCGGGCGCTCATCTGGCCGGTCTTACTGGCTGGAACCATCACCTGGTGTTCCGGCTTTGCTGTCGTTAATGTCAAAATAACGGCGTTCGCGCCCGACAAGGTGGGGCATTTTGCAATTTATGGGATGCTCGCCACCGCCGTGGTGCGGTTGCCAGCCTTGGCGCGGTGGCCCGTGCTCGGGGCTTGGTGGGCCATTGCCATAACGTCAGCCTACGGCTTGGGCGACGAATTCCGTCAGAGCTTTACGATTATGCGCCTGTTTGAGTGGGCCGACTGGCTGGCCGACAGCTTGGGGGCGGGGTTGGCGGTTGGGCTGTATCTACGCTGGGCCCGTTACCGTCGTTGGCTGGAAACGCCGCTCAAATTTAAACAAAATCAACCCAAGCCTAGAGCCACCGTCAGGAAATGAGGCGGCGCCTTTGGATAGCGTCTAATTACACCAAAGCTCCGGGTTGAAATTAAGCCCGAATCCGTGCCTACTCTCGACCGATGAATCCTGCTGAAGCTCAATCCCAGATGGCGGCCTTGCGCGCGCAAGTGGCGCGGCATGATGAGCTCTATTATCGGCAAGCCCAGCCCGTCGTGAGCGATTTTGATTATGATCGCTTGAAGCGTGAATTGGCGGACTTGGAGCGGGAATTTCCTCAATGGGCCACGCCTGATTCCCCTACCACGCAGGTGGGTGACGACCGCTTGGCGGGTTTTGTGACGTATCGTCATCGGCAGCCCATGCAGAGTCTCGATAATACTTACTCGGAAATTGAGCTCCGCGCATTTCATCAGCGATTAGTAAAACTATTTGGCCGGGAGGATCTCGACTACGTGGTGGAGCCAAAAATTGATGGCTTAGCCGTGAGTGTAACTTACGAAAACGGTCAGTTGGTTAAGGCGGTGACGCGCGGCAATGGGGTGGCCGGGGATGATATCACGAATAATGTGAAGACGATTTATTCACTCCCGCAGCAATTACAGGCTATCGAGCATCAGCCTTGGCCGGAGATTATCGAAATTCGGGGCGAGATTTTTTTAACCCTCGCCGAGTTTCAGCGCATTAATCAAGCGCGCGAAGAAGCCGGTGAACCGCTTTATGCTAATCCGCGTAATCTCGCGGCTGGGACGATTAAGCAGCTTGATCCCAAGGAAGTCGCCCAACGCAAACTCGAGATTGTACTTTACGGTCTGGGTTTTTGCCGACCAGCCGTGGCTGATTCGCAACTTAATTTCCATGCTTTGGTTAAGCAGTGGGGCTTGCCCACGGTGGAGCGTTATTGGCCGGCGAGTGGCGCGGATGGCATTTGGAGTGCGGTCGGTGCCTTAGATGCCCTGCGGCACTCTTTTGCCTATGGGACCGACGGCGCCGTGGTGAAATTAAATTCCTTGGGTTTACAACGCGAGGCGGGGGAAACGGCGAAAGCCCCCCGTTGGGCGATCGCTTATAAATTTGAGCCGGAGCAAGCGGAGACGCGTATCAACGCCATCACCGTGCAGGTCGGTCGCACCGGCGTTCTGACGCCCGTGGCGGAATTGGCGCCAGTCTTGCTGGCTGGCTCAACCGTGGCTCGGGCGACGTTGCATAACCAAGCGGAGATCGCCCGTAAGGATATTCGGGTGGGCGATTGGGTTATGGTCGAGAAAGCGGGGGAAGTTATCCCCGCGGTCGTGGCCGTAAATCTAAAGAAACGCACCCCAGAATGTCAGATTTATCGATTCCCCACGCATTGCCCGATTTGCCTGACGGCCACCATTCAACTGGAGGACGAGGTCGCGCTCCGCTGTCCCAATCTCAATTGTCCCGCGCAGGTTCGGCGACGCTTAGCCCATTTTGTCTCGAAGGCTTGTCTCGATATTGACGGCTTAGGGGAGGCGATGATTGATGATTTACTGGCGCAAGGTTGGGTGAAGGAGTTGCCGGATTTGTTTAGATTACAGCGCGAGAATTTACTAACGCTCGGCAAGAGCGTGGAGAAATCTACCGATAAATTATTAGCGGCTATTGCTGCGAGCCAGCATTGCGAACTTTGGCGCTTGATCCACGGATTGGGGATTCCTCACGTGGGCGTGGCCGCCTCCAAGGACCTCGCGACGCATTTCCGAGCTATTGAGGCTCTGGCGGACGCCCAATTGGAGAATTTTATTTTAAATAAAAAAAGCGTGATCGAGGGCATAGGCGAAACCATGGCGCGGGCGATTATAGGTTATTTTAAAGAGCCGCGAAATCGTGCGATGATTACCGCTCTCGCGCAGGCCGGCGTAAGATCGCAGGCCCCAATCCCACGCGTAGCTTCGAGTAGTCTGCTGGCTGGAAAAACTTTTGTGCTTACCGGGACCTTGCCCCAATTAACGCGCGAAGAGGCCGCCGCGCAAATTGAAGCCGCGGGCGGGAAAGTTTCTAGCAGTGTGAGTAAAAAAACGAGCTACGTCCTCGCCGGGGCTGAAGCCGGCTCCAAACTCGATAAAGCGAAAGAGCTCGGGGTGCTCGTCATCGATGAAGCTGAATTGCGGCGCTTGCTGGCCGGTAATGGGTCGACCTGACGGTTCAACCGATCGCGCCGATCGATGCTGGGTTGGCCAGCTCGCGGCGGATCTTTCAACGCTAGCGTCGAACTTAGTATCCCTGCCGCTGCAGTTGAGCCTGCAGTTCTCGTTGAAAGGTCTGCACATCGGCCGGGCTGGGCTGATAACCCTTTTGCGGGGTATCGAGCATCAGGCGACCCTGCTGGTCGAGGGCCCATTTGCCGGAGATGCCGTCGCTGAATGTCACCGTCCCGCTCACCACGGTACCAGGGCGCATGATGCGATCGACTTCGAGGGTTAGAGTGCTCGTGCTAGGGGGGGCGTCGCCTTCGGCCGGCAAATTAGCTTCGTCCGAGGCCGGAGGGACCTCATCAGCGGCGGCGGTATATTCATCGCCCGCTGGCTGCGGTGGAGGGGTCTGGTTGGCGGCCAGAGCTGTCTTCGTGACATCGGAAGCATCCGCTTTTGGGGCGGCATTTTTCAATTCTAGGCCCAAATCATCCACGAGGAAGCGCACATCCATATAGGTCATGGAGACCTTAAATTGCTCAGTTAGCTTCTTTTGAACTAAGGACAGATTATCGCCAGCGGCGACCCAGCTGGCGACGGCTTGTTTTTGTTCAGGAGGGAGGGACATCTGATTTTTAGGCTGAGTACTTTTAGGGCTGACCGAGAAAACAAGGCAATGCTGCGGTTAATCGCAAAACGCGAAAGGGCCCCGAGCTTACTTGGTCAGCTGGCTCTTGAGGAAATCAACGCTGCCCTGAACGGAGTTATCTTGCTCCATCATATTCTCGACCGTTTTCACGGCATGAATAACGGTGCCGTGATCGCGACCCCCAAAAGCTTGGCCAATTTCTTGGAGCGAGTGGCGGGTGAGTTGCCGCGAGAGGTACATTGCGATCTGCCGAGGAAAGGCAATGGCACTGGGCCGGCGCTTGCTGGTCATATCGGAGTGACGGATCTGATAATGATCGGCGACGCGTTTCTGGATCCCCTCGATATTGAGACGATTTTGCGCTTCCTCCATCAACACGTCTTTGAGCAACAATTCGGCGGAAGCGAGGTCGAGGGTTTTGCCGGTCAAGGCGGCGTAGCTCGAAATTTTAATCAGCGCACCTTCCAGCCGGCGGATATTTTTTGAGATATGCTGCGCCATGAATTCAATCACCGGCATCGGCAAGGTAACCTTGAGGGTCGCCGCTTTGGTTTTTAGAATAGCGACGCGCGTTTCAAAATCAGGCGATTGGATATCGGCGGACAGGCCCCATTGAAAGCGGGAGACGAGGCGTGCTTCGAGCGTGGCAATTTCCGTAACGGGGCGATCGCTAGAAATTACGATCTGCTTTTGTGACTCGAACAGGTCGTTAAAGGTGTGGAAAAATTCTTCCTGAATGCGCTCTTTACCCGCCAAAAATTGTACATCGTCAACCAGGAGAACGTCCACGCTGCGGTAGCGTTGGCGGAACTTGGTCAGCGCATTTTCCTGAATAGCGTGAATGTATTCGTTCGTGAATTTCTCGGTGGAAAGATAGGCGACTCGCGCCTCGGGATTGCGCTGGAGGATGCTATGGCCAATGGCATGCATCAGGTGGGTCTTGCCGAGCCCCGTCGACCCGTGAATGAAAAGTGGGTTGTAAGCTTGGGCGGGGGCCTGGGCGACTGCGAGCGAAGCGGCGTGCGCCAATTGGCTGTTGGGACCGACCACAAAATTCTCGAAAGAGTTGCGCGGATTAAGTGAGCCGGCGGAGGCGAGGCGCTCGTCGTAGCGCAAGGTGCGCTTGGCCTGCGGGGCGCGGTTTTTAGGCTCGGTGATCGGAGCGGAGGCTTCCCCGCCAGGCTGATCGGCTTTCTTCAGGGACACATGCACCATGCGCCCGGCCGCTAGTCGAAGACGCTGAGAAATGAGATCGAGATAGTTGTCGTGAATCCAAATCGCCGCAAAATCGTTGGGTACACCTAGCACCAGAGCGTCTTCCGTAGCGGCGAGGTAGCTCAGCGGCTCAAACCACATCTGGAATACGTCCTCCGGGAATAATCCCTTAAGGTCACATTTTACTGTTTCCCAGAGATTGGATTGGAGGGTGGCGTGGGGCATAACGGAGATGAGATAGTTGGTGATTAATTCACACCTCAGCAACTGCATTTGCGACAACTACCGTGGCTTCTACCATAAGCCGTAAATCACAAGGGAAAGGGGGGTGGCGATCACTCATCATTAGACCAAAAATGGTCTTTAGACAGGGTGATTTTGACCAGAATCTGGGAAAACCTTGGATGAACCGGAGTACGGAGTACGCGGGGGAGTTGGCAAAGAACAAGCGAAAGGAAGGAACAGTAAAAGTGACTCCGCGACTAACGTGAATCACAAAATACCTTTCAAGCGCAACTTTCCGACATCTTGCTCACAGTGGGGCGGGGGATAACTTTTTCGATTTTAGGCTTGCGAATGTTCGCGCTTCCCTCGCATCCGCTGGCTAGAGGGATTTTCCGCTGTAGGTGGGAGTCGCGGCCGAGGATTCTGGTTCAGCCCACTTGCCGTGTGCCCGCATGAGAGCAATAAGCCGAGCGTCAGCTTCGGCCTCGGGAATATTATATTGGACGCAATTTTTACCAACGTAGAGGTTGATTTTTCCAGGGGCTCCGCCCACGTAGCCAAAATCTGAGTCCGCCATTTCCCCGGGGCCGTTTACAATGCAGCCCATAATGGCCAATTTGACGCCCTTCAGATGCCCCGTCTGGGCGCGAATGCGTTGGGTCGTGCTCTGCAAATCAAAGAGGGTGCGGCCGCAACTTGGGCAAGCGACAAATTCTGTTTTGGAGAGGCGAGCGCCAGCGCCTTGGAGCACATTATAGGCGAGGAGGGTGGCGCGACCGACATCGGGTTCAGTCTCAATGCTGATTAAATCACCGAGACCATCGCACAAGAGACTACCGCTGAGGAAACTCGCTTCGAGTAAACGTGAAAGATAGGTCGGGTCATTTTGTAGCGCGTTGGCGGACGTGTTACGAATCCAGATGGGGGCCTGACTCCCGAGCGCAGTTAAATTCTTAGCCAGCTGCCGGTACGCACCCAAGGCATGGCCCGAGGTTGGGGTGGAGTGCCGCGTGGCCAGGGTGAAGATCAGGCTAGCGTCACCGAGCGGTCCCAGGAGCGGGGTGTAGGCAGGGAAATCCTCTGGTGCGATTTGAGCTGCGAGCAACTGCCCGTGGCGACGAACGAGGGTGAGGAATTGGGAGAAAATGGTTAAATCGGCTGGACCAAATTCGCGGGTCAGCATGAATCGGCGGGGGGCGCCGGCGAGCGTGGACTCCAAGGCTATCGGCGATAGTTGCAAATTAAGATCGAGGACTAAAAATTGCCCCGGCTGATCAGCTGAGAATTTAAATTCCGCCACGGCCGCTAAATCAGCCTCGGTATTGATTGGCACCAATAATCCTTCGGCGGGAGTGTCTTTAAATTTTGGCGCGGCGAGGGATTGGCTCGTGGCGGCCAGCGCGTTTAAGGTGGTGGGGACGATAACCCGGGGTGGTTGGGCTGGCCCGACTAAGCAAGTCGGTGCCAGCGGCAGAGTGGTCGTGAGACGACGCGTAAAATGGTACGGATCTAGTTCTGCGTTTTCGGCTGCCGCTAACGTCAGGGGTCGCGGGGCTGCGGCATGGTTTTCTCGCCATTGCTGCATCGCTTTATCGGCGATCGCTCGAGCGACGGGAATTTCGTAAACCGAATCTTCGGTCAGTGATATGCGGATGGTATCACCCAGACCATCGAGGAGTAAACTGCCGATGCCGATGGCGCTCTTAATGCGGCCATCTTCCCCATCGCCGGCTTCGGTGACGCCGAGATGCAGCGGGTAGTGCATGTCTTCTTGCTGCATGCGATCTACCAACAAGCGGTAAGCTTGAATCATCACCTTGGGGTTGCTCGCTTTCATCGAAAGCATGATGGCGTGATAGTCATGCGCGCGGGCAATGCGGAGAAATTCTAGGGCACTCTCAACCATGCCGAGCGGCGTATCCCCATAGCGGTTCATGATCCGATCCGAGAGCGAACCATGATTAGTGCCAATGCGCATGGCTCGGCCTAGCGTCTTGCTGCGGATCACGAGCGGGGAAAATAAATCATAGAGCCGCTGCAGCTCGGAATCATAAGCCGCGTCGGAATACTCTTTAACGGCAAATTTTTTTTTATCCGCGTAGTTACCGGGATTGACGCGCACTTTTTCTACGTGCTCGACCGCTTCCATCGCTGCGGCCGGCAGGAAATGAATATCTGCCACCAGAGGCACGTGCGCGAAACCCGCCGCCGAAAATTGGGTGCGAATGTCACGCAAGCATTTCGCGGCCGCTACATTCGGCGCCGTAATTCGGATAATTTCGCAACCGACTTCGGCGAGCGCGATAGACTGCCGGACCGTCGCGGCGACGTCTTGCGTGTCGCTGGTAGTCATCGACTGCAGGCGAATCGGCTGATCTCCGCCTACGCCGAGATTGCCCACTAGGACGCCGACGGTTCGGCGGCGAAGCGTATGCGAACGGGATGCGCAGTAAGACATGACCGAAAATCAATCAATAACCGGCAGGGGCTGGCAAGCGTTGGTCACTTGGCAGCATAATAAATTGAACTCGGCGGAGGCAGGCATCCTGCAGGGCGGACGACCAACGGTTTAGGGTTTGGCGGGGCCGGCGATTTTTTTCGACTGCTCGGCGGCTTCCTTCGCTTGCGTCGCCGCTTTGGATTCTCGAGCCATCCGCGGTAAATCACCAAACAGCGTGACGTAAGCCATCATCGAAAGGAGTAAGACCACAAACACGCTCTGAATAGTCGCGACCATTTTAATGGGCAGATCTTTGCCGCGTAATTTTGCGATTGTGGCAAAGGCGATATGTCCACCATCCAGCACGGGAATCGGCAGCAGGTTGAAGATCGCGAGGTTCACATTAATCAGGATGATGAACCAGAGCAAGAGGCGGAAATCTACTTGGGCAAATTGGTGGACGCGGTCAGCAATCCCGAGGGGGCCACTCAGCTTGGAAATGCCAATATTCGAATTGGGGCTGAGTAGACTTTGCAGCGTGCGCCCCGTCCACACCGCCTTATCCCAAACCTGTTCCCAGGGGGGCGTACGGATAGTTTTTAACGTGAGCGCCCCGCGCAATTGAACGCCCAATCGGTAGACATCTCGTTTAGTTTCTGGATCGTTTATTTTAGCCGGTACAACTGTTACTTGATTAATTTGGCTCTCGCGCAGGTAGGTCAGCGTTACGGGCTTTTCACCATTCAGGCGTAAATAATCAGCGATGAAGCCAACGTAGCCGACGGGTTGACCATTAATGTGGGTAATGACATCACGAAATTTAAGACCAGCGGCTTCGGCGGGGCGGCCCGCTTGGACTCCAGCGATCGTTACTTTAGCTGCTGGTTCAATACCGATTTCGCGCACTTCTTCCGCGCCAACTAATTCAGGGACTAAGGTGGCACGCTGCGCTTTGCCTTCATGGGTGAATTCAATTTCCACACTCGGTCGGCCTTGCGGAGTGCGGCCGCTGCCGAGGACCACTAATTGGCCGATATCGCTGAGCGTTTTAACCGTCTTGCCGTCAACCGTTAAAATAACATCGCCACTTTTCAGCCCGGCCAGAAAGGCCGGTCCCGGAGCTGATTTTCCGTTGGGCAGTTCGATGGTCGGGTGAACAAAGCCAATTTTTGTAGTTTGTTCCTCCTCAACCACCGGCTGGCCCACGATCCACAAAACGGAGGCGAGGGTAAAAGCAAAGAGTACGTTGAAGACCGCCCCGGCGACAAAGACGATGAGCTTGGTGCTGTAAGAGATCGGGGGCAGTTTAGCTGCGCTCGGGTCAACTTCACCCTCGAGTCCACTGAGATCGGCGAGCTGGGGTAGGGCCACATAGCCACCTAGCGGCAGCCAGTTTATACGGTATTCAACGCCGTCGCGGCCGGTGTGGGAGAACATGGCCGGCCCGAAGCCAATGGAAAAGCGCGATACTTTCAGCCCTCGGCGGCGAGCCGCGAGGAAGTGCCCCAGCTCATGCACAAAAATCGATCCGCCGAAAAAAAGGATGATCAAGAAAATTGACCAAATATTGCCGAGCAAAGCAGTGAGAGTAGCAGCAGACATTAGGGGGAGAGGAGGTGGTGAGCGATTTGGCGAGCTTCGGTATCAGCCGCGAGGACGTGGTCTAAAGAAGTTGGCTCGAATATTTTTATGCGTGACAGAGTCTGTTCGATGATCTGGGGAATCGCAAGAAACGGTGCTCGTTTTTCTAGGAAAGCCGCCACGGCTACTTCGTTGGCCGCATTAAATATCGCGGGGGCGATTCCGCCGGAGATCATGGCTTCCCGGGCCAAACGCAGGCAAGGATAGCGCTGTTCGTCGACTGGGCGAAAATCAAGCGATAGCAACCGATCTAAGGGCAGCCCCGCGTCCGTGCTCGTGGTCGCGCGCTCGGGGTAGAGTAAGGCGTGCTGAATAGGGAAAGTCATCGAGGGCGGACAGAGCTGCGCGAGGAGCGAACCATCGGTAAATTCCACCAGAGCATGCACGATGCTTTGCGTGTGGAGGACGGCCTGACATTGCGCCGGCTGTAGACCGAAGAGGTACTGGGCCTCGATTAATTCAAGGCCTTTATTAGCAAGCGTCGCTGAGTCGATCGTGATCTTAGGACCCATGGCCCAAGTGGGATGGCGGAGCGCATCGGCGGGGGTGACCGCACTCAGCTGGTCGATTGGCCAATCGCGAAAAGCACCACCGGAGGCCGTTAAAACCAACCGGCGTACCGCGCTGGAGTGCTGGCCTTCGAGACATTGAAAAACGGCATTGTGCTCGCTGTCGACTGGGAGCAAGCGACTGCCGCTCGCGCGGGCCGCGGCCATGACAAATTTTCCCGCGAGCACGAGAATTTCTTTGGCGGCGAGCGCGATCGTTTTTTTGGCCGCAATGGCCGCGAGGGCGGGTTGCAGACCGGCGGTGCCGACAACCGCGATTAAAATAATATCCGCTTCAGGCAAAGTGGCGAGTTCACTCAGGCCACTCGCGCCGCCGTAAAATTTTGTGCCGGCCGGAAAATCTGCACTGCGGCATGCAGCGCTATGGGCGGCGGAGTCGTAAAGCCCAACATGGCGCACGCCGAATTGCCGCGCGATAGTTGCCAGCTCCGCCTGTTTGTGGTGGGCCGCTATGCCGACTAACTCCAGGCGGTCGCTTTGGGCGGTGATGACGCGCAGGGTGCTGGCTCCGATGGAACCAGTAGCTCCGAGGAGCACGACGCGGCGTTTAGGTGTTTTTATCACAGCAGAAGAAATTTTAAGCCCCGCCGCTCAAGGGGGCAACCCAGCCTGCGCTGCCCGAGTGGCTAGGGCCGTGTGGCGTCGGCGATTCATTATTCTACAAACAAGAAAATGAAGTAGGCGACGGGAGCCGTCAGAATCAGACTATCGGTCAGGTCAAAAGCGCCGCCGATCCCAGGAATAAGTTCACCCGTATCCTTGGCATCAGCGCGACGTTTAATCACCGATTCGAGTAGATCAGAAATGATTGCCACGATGGCCAGCGGTATCGCGATGAGTGCGGCGAGGGCAGGAGTCAGGCTCTCCGGGAGCAAATCAGCCGCGAAAAAAGCGATGGCGGCGCCAACGACTGCGGCAATCAGCACTCCGCCGACCGCGCCTTCCCAGGTTTTCTTCGGACTAATATTAGGCGCTAATTTATGCCGGCCAATGGCGAGGCCCGTGAGCAGCGCACCGACATCGCAAAATTTTGCCACGGCAATGACCCACAGACAGAGCGAGAGATTAGCGGTGCTGTCGTTATCCCGCATCAAAATGCCGGTGAGAAACTGCAGCATGAAAGGAATATACAGTAGGCCCCCCAGGGTGGCCGCGACCGTTTCAACGCGATTGTGGGCGTCACGCTCGCGCAGCACACGCCCACAGGAGATGAGTAAGGCGAGGACGAGTAAATCAGCTGCGAGGTTGGTGTTTTCGTAATTTTCCTGCAGAAAAAAAGCTAGATAGAAGGGCCCCGCAGTCATTAAGCCGCTCACGCACAAACCCATCCAGCGGAAGGGGCGGGCGCCCATTTTTTCCGTGAGTCCATAAAATTCATGGAGGGTGAGGGCTGAGAGTAGGGTCAGCAGGACCACCGCCGCGTGGGCACCGAAAAACCAGAGACTGGTCAGAATAAGGCCCCAGAGAACTAGGGTGCTGAGAATACGGGCAAGCACGTTGAAAGTAGGTTGGGCTGGGTTAACGGGGGCCAGTCTTAATTTGCTCGCTGGTTAGACCATAACGACGTTCGCGCTGGGCGTATTCCGTAATGGCCAACTGCAGATCAGCTTTCTGGAAGTCGGGCCATAAAACTGGGGTGAAAACGAGTTCGGAATACGCGCATTGCATGAGCAGGAAATTACTGACGCGCTGCTCGCCGGAAGTGCGAATTAGCAGGTCAGGGTCAGGAATCGCGCTGGTGTAGAGGTATCGGCTTAAATTCTCCCAAGAGCACTCGGCCAATTTTTCGGTACCCGCGAGCACGGCGGAGGTATAATGTTTGGCGGCATCGGCCAGTTCGGTGCGGGCGCCGTAGTTCAGCGCGAGCACCAGATGCCATTCGGTGAAATCTTTGGTCGCATCAATAACCCGCTTCAGTTCACGTTGAACATTAAGCGGGAGGGCATCGATTCGACCAATCGTGAGCAGGCGAACTTTGTGCTTAAGCAGATTATCCAATTCGCGCTTTAGGAAATAATCGAGCAGCCCCATCAAGCCAGAAACCTCTTCGGTTGGGCGTTTCCAGTTTTCGGCCGAGAAGGCATACAGGGTGAGGTAGCGAATGCCGAGTTCACGCGCAGCGTCGACGATGGTGCGTACCGTTTCCACCCCGCGGCGGTGGCCTTCGAGCCTAGGCAGGCCGCGGGCTTGGGCCCAGCGCCCGTTGCCGTCCATGATAATGGCGACGTGCTGAGGGATTTTTTCGGGCGCTGATGGCGGCATGCGTGGAAGGTAGATTTAGGTCAGCGGTCGTAGGTTTGACAAGGGGCGATTCGAGGTAATCTTTGGGCATGATTATACCGCTCACCCCCGCTGAATGTCAGGCTGCCTTGATCGATCTCCCTGGCTGGAGAATGGAAGCTGACGCGCTCGCGAAGACCTTTGAATTTCATACTTTTCGCGAGGCGATGTCGTTTATCTTGCGCGTCAGCTATGAGGCTGAGGCGATGAATCACCACCCGGAGTGGACCAATCAGTATGGTCGCGTTGCGGTCCGCTTGAGCACGCATGATGCTGGGGGGAAGGTCACCCTCAAGGATCAGGCACTCGCGCAGAAAATCCAGGCTCTCTCCTGGGTCGGGTAGGGGCATCGGCCGGGCGAAAGCTTTGCCCTGCGCTGCGCTTTAGAGACCTTGGAAAAAATTGAAAATTCGATCGGCGTGTCCGGGCAAACCCTCGTGACCATAGTCGGGGTAAATTAGGACATCCTTGGCGCTAGTAATTTTATTATAAGCGGCAAATTGGGTCGAAGGCGGGCAGATCATATCCATAAGGCCGGTGAACATCAGCACGCCGGCGCGAATGCGCGGGGCGAGATATTGGCAGTCGATGTAGCCTAATTTAGTAAAAGTCGCGGCCGCTCGTTCGTGGCGCGAATCAAAGGAGCGAAAATATAGGCGGAGCTCTTCGTAAGCATCCTTAGCTAGATCCATTTCCCAGATGCGCTGGTAGTCGCAAAGGAAAGGGAAAATGGGGGCCGCCAACTTAATCCGTGGCTCGAGGGCGGCGCAGGCTAACGTCAGGGCGCCGCCTTGCGATGGACCAAAGGCGCCCACCCGAGTGGAATCAACTTCCGGAAAATTCATGACAATGCGCGCGAGCAAGGCGGTATCGAGGAATACTTGATAATAATATAATTTGCGTGGATCAGTTTCATCCAGTCCGCGGATGATGTGGCCGCGTAGAGTATTCCCGCGCACTCCCCCGAGGTCTTCGGAGCGGCCGCCTTGGCCACGGCAATCGAGGGCCGCGACGCAAAAACCGGCACTGACATACGCGAGTTTATCCATCCAGTCGCCGCTATGGCCGGAGTAACCGTGAAATTGCAGAACAGCGGGGCGACGCCCAGTCGCGTTGAGGGGCCGGAGGTATTTGGCGTAGATGCGTGCCCCTCCGATACCGGTGAACCACAAATCAAAACATTGGGCGGTCGGCGACTGGAGCGTGAGATTAGGACGTAATTCGACTTGCGGGTCGTGGGCCGCTAAGGCGCGGAGGGCTTGGTCCCAGTAAGCATCGAAGTCCGCGGGACGTGGGTTGGTGCCTTGATACTTTAGCAGATCGGGGAGGGGATGATCAAAGAGCGGCATAATTTTGCAGTGAGACAGAGTTTTAGAAACGGCGCAAGAAAGAGGATATTCCGAGCGAAAGAAACACGTCTTGGTTGGTCTGCTACTGCGCTGGGGTCGTTGGGGGTGGTTACGTTCCGGGTGGGGTCCAGTGGATTATGATCCGGTACGTCGAACAGCCGCTCGCTGGCTTACGCAACTGGCGGCGGGACCCGACGACGACGTTATGGCCGATTTACGGAGGCTGCGCTATGGACCGCGGGAGACGTGGCCCGAGCCGCCGGGCGTGTTTCGGCGGGCTAAAATTGCGTGACGACGCGACCGCCCTCGCTGATTACTCTACCTTAAAATTGACCGCGGGTGCGGTTGGGGCCCGTTCGCTTTTCTTTTTCCAAGCTTCGAGAATCGCTTTGACTACTGGGGCCGCATAAGTGCCGCCGTGGTAACCAACATCTGGTTCGGTCCCTTCCATCACTACGGCGATGGCAATCTGGGGGTTATCAATCGGGGCGAAGGCTACCATCCAAGCGAGATCGATTCGGCCTTTTTGCGCCGTACCGGTTTTATTCGCCATGCGTAGGCCATCGACGTGGGCTAAACGCCCCGTGCCTATTTGGGCGCACTGTTCCATTCCATCCACGATTGCCTGATAATCTGCTGCGGCGAGACCAATGGCGGGGGAGTGTTGCGCGGGCCGCTGAGGATCGTGCAGCAGGGTCGGTTTGGTTTCAGTTTCGCCACGAGCAAAAGAGGCGACCATGCAGGCGACCTGTAAGGGGGTAACGAGCGTATCACCTTGGCCAATGGCCGTGTTGGCGGTATCACCTGGCACCCAGCGTTCCTTCAGCGTCGCAAGTTTCCAGGTCGGGCTAGCGACATGGGGCGTCGCATATTCAAACGGCAGTTCGATCCCGGTTTTATGGTCAAAGCCAAAACGATGAGCCTCGGCGGCAATTAAATCGGGGCCGGTCTCGAGACCGTATTTATAAAAAAACACATTGCAGGAATCGCGAATCGCTCCCACCAGACTGCGCTCGCCGTGGCCATTGCGGGCGACACAGACAAAACGCCGATTACCGACCAGATAAAATCCTGGACAGAGCACGCGCGAACGGTCCCGTTCGATCGCGCCACAACGCAACCCAGCGGTGGCGGTAAGAATTTTGAATGTAGAGCCTGGGGGGTATTGTCCTTGGATTGCCCGATTGAGCCAGACTCCTGATTTTTCTAAATCCTGTTCAGGGTTGAGAATCGGGACGCGGGTATTGAGATCATA
>SXZN01000204.1 GCA_005787865.1 Opitutaceae bacterium
CTGGGCGGCGGATCCTCGGTTAATTTTAGTGGGGCTGGCGCGGAGTCAATTGATCGCGGCCGGGCAAGCCGCGGGATTGCGCGTTGCTCAGGAAGTTTTCGCCGATCGCACTTATCAAGCCGATGGTACGCTTACACCGCGGAACGCGCCGGGCGCTTTGCACGAAGTCACACGTGACGCGGTGGCGCAGGTGCGGCAGATGGTAAGCGTGGGGACTGTCACGGCGGTGGACGGAACTATGGTGCCGATCACGGCTGATACCATTTGCCTGCACGGCGATGAACCGCATGCGGTGGAATTTGCGTTGCAGCTCTGCGCCGCTCTGCACGAGATCCCGATTGAGCTGAAAGCGCTCTCGCATGATTAAATTAATCGGAATTTTGGTTGTCGCCGTTGGTTTCGCTTTGCGCGGCAACACCCTGCTGGTGGTGTTGGCCGCCGGCATCAGTACCGGCTTGGCCGCCGGCATGTCCTTCAACGAGATCATGACCTGGTTTGGGAAATATTTTGTGGAGAATCGTTACGTGACGCTAACCGTTTTGCTCATGTTGCCTGTGGTCGGGTTGTTGGAACGCTATGGCCTCCGCGAACGCGCGGAGACGCTGATCCAGCGGGCGAAAGCAGCGACAGCTGGCCGCGTATTGTTATTTTATACCGCGGTGCGCCAAATCTCAGTCGCTCTCGGGGTTAATATTGGCGGACATGCCGCGATGGTCCGTCCTTTAGTGGCCCCGATGGCGGAAGGGGCGGCGCAGGCGCGGCACGGCGTTTTATCGGAAAAAACCACGGAAGCAATTCGCGCGCACGCCGCGGCGGCGGAAAATACTGGGAATTTTTTTGGCGAGGATACTGTCTTTGCCGTGGGGGCGGTTTATTTGATGAAAGGTGTGCTTGAGACGCAAGGATACCCCGTGAGTGTCTGGGCCCTTTCATTTTGGGGCATTCCCACCGCGCTGGTGGCATTCGGGTTAATGATATGGCGCACGTGGGTGCTTGATCAGCGGATTGCCCGGGAAAGTAAGCCCCCCTCAACCACGGAGGCGGCGCGATGAAATTGTTAAACCTCGAGTTATTTTACATCATCGCCGGGGGATTTTTGCTGCTGGTGGCGGGGCGCATCGCGTTTGATCCGACGACCGGGAAACGCGTGGGCCCAGCCTTGTTCTGGGGTTTGTTGGCGATTATTTTTTTGGCGGGTAAAGCACTGCCGCCAGTGGTGGTTGGTTATATGGTTTCACTCATGGTGATATTAGCTGCGACCAAACAACTCACGGGAGCGCGGCGCTGGGAGGTGACGGCGGAGATGCGCGAGGCGGCGGCGGCGAAGTTACAGGATTGGATTTTCTTGCCGGCGTTATTGATTCCGGCCACGGCGGTGGTCGGGACGTTATTTTTGAGCAAGCTGCATGTGGGCGCTTGGTGGTTGTTGGACTCGGCAAATCTTACAGTGACTTCGGTGTGCTTGGGCGCAGTGGTGGCGGTCGCAGTGGCGTTGCGACTGACGCGAGCGCCGTTGGTCACGCCGGTAGTGGAGGGAAGTCGCTTAGTTCAAGCGGTGGGCTGGGCGATTATCTTGCCGCAGTTATTGGCCGCTCTCGGCGGCGTATTTTCGCAAGCTGGGGTTGGTCCCGTCGTCGCAGAATTGGCGGCGCGGGCGCTGCCGACCCAGTATCCGCTCGGCGCGGTGGTCGCTTATTGCGGCGGCATGGCGCTGTTCACCATTTGCATGGGCAATGCCTTTGCGGCGTTTCCGGTGATCACGCTGGGCATCGGTCTGCCATTTATTGTGCAACTGCATCACGGTAATCCCGCGATTATGGCGGCGATTGGCATGTTATCGGGTTATTGTGGCACGCTCCTCACGCCCATGGCGGCTAATTTTAATCTCGTGCCGGCGATGCTGCTCGAACTGAAAGACAAAAATGCCGTGATCAAAGCGCAAGTGCCGCTCGCGCTTGGAATATTGGCGGCGAATATGATCATCATGTATTTTTGTGTTTATCGCTTCTAATTTTTTTCGACCTCCTTTTTCTTGCCTGCCTCGCGTCGCGTAACCTGCTCTCAGCATGAAAACTATTTTACTCACCGGCTTTGAACCCTTCGGTGGCGAAACGCTTAATCCGTCGGCGGAAATTGCCCGTCAACTCCATGGCACGATGATTGCGGGGCATGGGGTGGTGGGTGCGCTTCTCCCATGTGTTTTTGGCGCGGCGCGGATGGAACTTAAAAAACAAATTCGGACGACTCGCCCCGCGTTAATTATTTGTCTGGGCCAAGCGGGTGGGCGCGCCGACATCACGCCCGAGCGCGTGGCGCTCAACCTCGATGATGCGCGGATTCCGGATAACGCGGGGCAGCAGCCGGTCGATGCGGTGATCACCCGCTCGGGCCCCATTGCTTATTGGTCCACGCTGCCAATTAAGGCTATCGTGCGCGCGCTGCAGCAACGTGGCCTGCCGGCCAGTGTGTCTCAAACCGCGGGAACCTTTGTCTGTAATCATATTTTCTACAGCTTGATGCACGAACTTCGTGGGCAGAAAAAAATCCGTGGCGGCTTTATTCATGTGCCGTGGTTGCCGGAACAAGCGCCCGCGGGTCAACCGAGCCTAACCTTGGCGGTGCTGACCTCCGCCATTGCGGTGGCTCTGGCGACCGCAGTCAAAGTTCGCCGCGATGTGCGTCTGCCGGGCGGGGCGACGCATTAAGTCTGCTCAGCTGGGTCGCGTGAGCAGTTGGGGAGGTTGCCTCCCAGCCCGAGCAGTCCTTAATTATTAAAGCGGAAGAGGGCGACGTCGCCGTCTTTGAAGACGTATTCCTTACCCTCGAGTCGATATTTACCGGCTTCGCGGGCGGCCGCCACGCTGCCCAGACGCGTGAGGTCTTCGTAGCTGACGATTTCTGCTTTGATAAAACCTTTCTCGAAATCCGTGTGAATGACGCCGGCGGCTTGCGGTGCCTTCCAGCCCTGCTTGATCGTCCAGCAGCGCACTTCTTTTTCGCCGGCGGTAAAGTAGGTCATTAAGCCAAGCAGGCCATAAGTGCCCTTGATCAGCGCTGAGACCCCAGAATCATCGACCCCGAGGTCTTTAAGAAAAGCTTTAGCTTCTTCGGGGGCCAAATCAATGAGCTCGGCTTCGATGCGCGCGCTGATCGGTACATAAGCGGCGTCGTGGTGGGTCCGCACATATTCGGCCACTTTTTGCACGAAGGGATTTTGCTCGGCGGTCGCGAGATCCGACTCGGCAACGTTGCAGGCGAAGAGCACGGGCTTGGCGGTGAGGAGTTGAAAGAGTTTCATCAACGCCACCTCTTCGGTCGTGGCCACCAGCGTGTTGGCCGTTTTCCCGGAATTGAGGTGGGGCGTAA
Source organism: Opitutaceae bacterium (assembly GCA_005787865.1). Lineage (GTDB taxonomy): Bacteria > Verrucomicrobiota > Verrucomicrobiia > Opitutales > Opitutaceae > Lacunisphaera. Next base: position 3,367 of record SXZN01000204.1, read on the forward strand.
GTTTTTC
>SXZN01000002.1 GCA_005787865.1 Opitutaceae bacterium
AGGCAGCGGACATCGGTCAAGGGGGCTGGCGGGGAGACATCATCGATTTTGCCCCAGAGGAGGCGATGAGAGCCATCATCCGCTTGGGGGCTGAATAAACCGGGAACGTGCACGTGAGCAGGGACGGTGCGTTGCACGGTGGTGTCGGGGCGGCAGGGGTAAGGAAAGTTTACGTTATGTACCGTGAAGCTATCGATGGGCGTGGTGGCAAAAAGTTCTGGGGCCATTCTCGCGGCATGAGCCGCCGAAGCTTTCAGCGTGGCCAGTAGCGCGGCATCAGGTGCCCCGCCTTTTTTCTTGAGATGAGCATAGACTGTTTCCGCGATATCCTGAGAGACGGCCATGGCGGGTAGTCCATGCAGAGCGCCTTCCCAGGCCCCCGCCACCGTGCCACTGGCGAGAATGAAACCGAGTGAGCAATTGAAGCCTAGGTTAATACCGCTGATCACTCCCGCCACTGGCTCGGGCAGGAGATGAGCTAGGCCAATATTCACACAATCAGAAGGCGTGCCATCAACGGTCCAGGTGGGGCAGCCAAAGCCGCGGTCGACGACGCTCGATTTTACTGACCGGTTGCGCGTCTTGGAAGCACCGGACCAGCTTTGTTCCGTGGCGGGGGCGACAACGAAGAGCTGATGACCCGCGGCCTTAAGCGCGAAAATTAATTCATGCAGAAATGCCGAACCGATGCCGTCGTCGTTGGTGACTAGGAGTTTCATAAAATAATCGCCGGCTTTAGTGGTGATTGGCCCCCGCTGAGTGCTGCGAGCCACTCAGCCCAGCGGCGTTGGTACCCCAAACCGAAAGCTTCCACCAAGCGCACCGTTGCATAAATCGCCGCCATGCCGGCGAGCGACCAGAGGTCAGAATCTTCTAGCCGTGCCATCGCATTAATGAAGATTTGCGGATAATAATGTTCAGGGTTCAGGTGCAGCTGGCGGATAATTTGCTCGGCGTATAATTCATTATCGCGATTGAGGAAACTCAGGAGTCCAAAGCCCGCGATGAGCACAATCATTCCCTTCAAAGCCTCGATGCAAGCGACCGAACGGAGAGCTTGGTGGTGGGCGGGCGGCATGAGTTATTGAACGTAGGCACCTTTCGATTTTCGGAAAGAAAAAAGCCGCGACGGACGTCGCGGCTTGAAAAAAGAAAGGCCTTTGGTCCTGAGGACCGGCCCGACCTTAGGACTGGGTTGGCGCCGGTGCTTCAGCCGCGGGGGCCGCTTCGCCACCGCCGGCGGCTTGCTTTTGCGCCTCGAGATCAGCCATCGCGGCCTTACGGCTGAGACGGACCTTACCCGAACGCTCATCGATGCCCACGCATTTGACCGTGATGGAGTCGCCCATCTTGGCGACATCCTCGGTGCGGCGCACGCGGAAGTCGGCTAGTTCGGAAATATGCACGAGGCCTTCCTTACCGGGCATACATTCCACAAATGCGCCGAATTCCTTAACCCCAGTGACGCGACCGGTGTAGATCTTGCCGATTTCGATTTGGGAACCACCGCCGCAGAGGGCGTCGATTTCCTGCACGGCGCGGTTCATGGCGTCGGCATTATTCGAATAAATGAAGACCTTGCCGGAATCATCATCCGAGATATCGATCTGCGCCCCGGTCGTTTCCGTGATGCGGCGGATCGTCTTGCCGCCCGGTCCGATGAGCAGACCGATCTTCTCTGGATCAATCTGGATCGTTTGGATGCGGGGCGCGTAGGGGGAGAGGTCTTTGCGGGGAGCAGGAAGCGAGGCGAGCATCGACTTGAGGATCTCAATGCGAGCGTCGCGCGCTTGATAGACCGCGGTCTTCGCGATTTCAAAAGGCAGGCCGTTGATTTTCAGGTCGAGCTGGAAGCCCGTGATGCCCTTGGTCGTGCCGGCGATCTTGAAATCCATATCGCCGAAATGATCTTCCTCTCCGAGAATATCGGTGATGGTCGTCCACTTGGTGATTCCACCGTTGGCATCCATTTCGGTCATTAGACCGCAGGAAATGCCGGCGACTGGCGCGATGATGGGTACGCCCGCATCCATGAGCGCCAAGCAACCGCCGCAGATGGAAGCCATCGAGGTCGAGCCGTTGGAGGCCATGATTTCAGAGACGACACGGATCGAGTAAGGGAACACATCCTCTGGAGGGAGAATCGGCACCAGCGAACGCTCCGCCAGCGCACCGTGACCTATTTCGCGGCGGCCTGGGCCAATGAAGCGACCGGCTTCACCAACCGAGAACGGCGGGAAATTGTAATGGAGAATGAAGCTCTTCGACGTCGCGCCGCCGGTGAGTCCGTCCATGTCCTGCGCTTCTTTCGTCGGCCCGAGGGTAACGATGGCGATGTTTTGGGTATCACCACGCTGGAACATGGCGGAACCATGCACGCGCGGGAGGACGCCCACTTTGGATTGCAGCGGACGCAGGGCCTTCGCATCGCGATGATCCGAGCGCACGCCCTTGGCGAGCACGGTGGCGCGGTAAGCTTTGTATTGGAGATCTTCGAAGACGACGTTGAGGTCGACATCGGTGAACTTGCCTTCGCCCAGCTCGGCCACGAGAGCCGCTTTGGCCTCGTCTTTTAATTTTTTGACGTTGGCCGAGCGGATATTTTTCTCAAAGCCGAAGATGGCGGTGGAAACGCGATCTGCTGGGACGACGCGCTCAATGATGGCGCGGGCCTCAGGGGTAGCGCCGACGAGCTTGAAGGTGGCCTTGGGTTTGCCAGCCAGGACG
>SXZN01000028.1 GCA_005787865.1 Opitutaceae bacterium
TGCTCGATCAAGCAAGATCATGGAATCGCTCAATCGCTTGATATCACCACGCTGCTCGAGCTGTGCGCCCCCGCCATCGAGCGCCGCGAAAAAGTTGTCGCCGAGCTGCCGATTCGCAACGTCAACCGCGTCGTCGGAACTATCACGAGCTATGAAGTCACCAAGAAACATGGTGCCGCGGGCCTGCCGGAGGATACGATCCGCATTCTTTTCAAGGGTTCCGCTGGGCAAAGTTTCGGCGCCTTCATGACGAAGGGCATGACTTTTTCAATTGAGGGCGATGCTAACGATTATGTCGGTAAAGGCCTTTCGGGTGGGAAAATTATTATTTATCCGCCGCGGGATGCGACGTTCAAGTCCGAGGACAATATTATCATTGGTAATGTGGCGCTCTATGGCGCTACCGGCGGCGAGCTTTATCTTCGCGGCCGCGCGGGCGAACGTTTTGCGGTGCGCAACTCCGGCGTCGACGCGGTGGTGGAAGGGGTCGGTGACCATGCTTGCGAATACATGACGGGTGGTCGGGTCGTGGTCCTTGGTCTCACGGGGCGCAATTTTGCCGCCGGTATGTCGGGCGGTACCGCCTATGTGTTCGACGAGGCGGGCGACTTCGCCTCGCGCGCTAACGTGCAGATGGTGGGACTGGAAAAGCTCGAGACAAAAGCCGAGATCGCCGCTCTTCGTCTGCTCATTGAGCAGCATTATAATTACACAAAGAGTCCGCGCGCGCAGCAAATCTTGAGCAATTGGGCGGCCGCGGTACCGAAATTCGTCAAGGTGCTGCCTAAAGATTACAAGCGCATGCTGGCCTGCATTGATAAAGCTCAGGCGCAGGGCTTAACCGGCGACGAAGCCATCATGGCCGCCTTTGAGGAAAATGCTCGCGACACCTCGCGGGTAGGCGGCAACTAAGCGGCTCCGGCTTAAAACTCTCACTCACCCCTTAGACCTTTCCGCCATGGGCAAACCTACCGGCTTCATCGAATACCTCCGCGAGATTCCCCTCGATCGTGCGCCGCTGGAGCGCGTGCACGATTACAAGGAATTTCACCACCACATGGAGGAGAAGAAGCTCCGTAACCAAGGTGCGCGTTGCATGAATTGCGGCGTACCGTTCTGTCACACGGGCAAGCTCATCAGTGGCATGGCGGCTGGTTGTCCGATTAATAATCTGATCCCCGAGTGGAATGATCTCGTCTACCGGGGTCAGTGGAAAGAAGCGCTCGATCGGCTGCATAAAACAAATAATTTCCCCGAGTTTACCGGTCGCGTTTGTCCCGCCCCTTGCGAGGGATCTTGTGTGCTCGGGATCAACGAGCCGGCGGTCACAATTAAGAACATTGAAGCGGCGATCACCGATCGCGGCTGGGATGAGGGCTGGGTGATCCCAACGGCTCCGGCGGTGCGTACAGGTAAAAAGGTCGCCATTATTGGCTCGGGTCCGGCTGGGCTTTCGGCCGCCGCGCAACTCAATTTAGCTGGTCATACCGTCACGGTATTTGAACGCGCTGATCGTCCCGGTGGCCTCCTCATGTATGGCATTCCTAACATGAAACTTGATAAGCAGGAGGTGGTCCTGCGGCGCATCCAGCACATGGAGCGGGAAGGAATTAAGTTTATTTGTAACGCCAACGTTGGAGAAAACGTTGAGCCGCAGGTTTTCCTGAAAGAATACGATGCCACCGTGATTTGCACGGGCGCCACATTGCCGCGCGACTTGCCGATCGAGGGCCGGAATTTAGCCGGGGTTCATTTCGCCATGGAATTCCTGACAGCGAATACCAAGGCCGTGCTCGGTCAAAAAGGGCCTAGTCCAATTCTGGGTACGGGTAAGGATGTCGTCGTGATTGGTGGTGGCGATACTGGCACTGACTGCGTCGGTACATCCATGCGCCATGGATGCAAAAGTCTATTGCAGATCGAAATTCTCCCGAAGCCGCCGCTAGAGCGTGCCGCGGACAATCCTTGGCCGGAGTGGCCAAAGACCTATAAGATGGATTACGGCCAAGAAGAAGCCGCCGCCAAATTCGGCGCGGATCCTCGAGTCTATCAGACGACCGTCAAAAAATTTATCGGCGATGCCCAAGGCAAGTTAAAGGAACTCGTGACGGTGGAAATTAAATGGGAGAAAAATGATAAGGGCCAGTTTGTGCCCAAGGAGCAGCCTGGCACCGAGAAAACTCGGCCGGCTCAACTTGTGCTATTGGCCATGGGTTTTCTCGGGCCCGAGCAGGCTTTATTAAAAGAAATTAACATCGAAACCGACGCGCGCTCTAACATTAAGGCTGAACACGAAAAGTATACGACGAGCCTCAAGAGCGTTTTTGCCGCCGGCGATTGTCGTCGCGGGCAAAGTTTAGTCGTCTGGGCGATCAACGAAGGTCGCGGCGCGGCCCGCGAATGCGATCGTTACCTGATGGGCGCGACGGATCTGCCGTAAAGCGCGGCGGGCGCCCCGACGCCAGTTGGAGATTTTTATAAATCCCAACTCACGCCTGCCGTGGGGAGCAGGGGTAACATCTCGCGGGGCTTCCGTTTCACAGTGAGGACGCCGCCGCTCACGCTCGTGTCGTAGTCGTAGGCGATCGCGTTGCTCCGATCATAGGCGTTAAAAATATCGACGAAAACCTTCAGTTCGCCGTGACGCAGGGCGATCGTGCGCGAAGCTCGTAAATCAAGCCGATGATAAGCGGCTAACTGCGCGCCTAGGGTTGCGCCAAAGCTGCGGACGGTTACGCGGGAACCCGTGCTCAAGGTCGCGAGCGAATAGTTTACCAACGTGATGGGCCAGCCCGTGTGGTATTGCCACGCGGCGCTGAAGCGCCACTTGGCGTTCGGGCTGTAAGTGAGGTCAGCATAGAAAGCATGGCGCTGATCGCGCAGTCCCGGCAGGGTGACGAGGCCAACTTTTTCGCGGGCCTGCGAGAGGGCGTAACTCATCGTCCAGTCAAATTTCCCCTGACCACGGCGCTGCGCGAGTAACTCCACGCCTTGGGCTTCAGCCGAACTCGGTGCGAGTAAGAGGCGATCGGTTTGGGCCTCGGCAAAAACATTGTACGTATCGTAACGATTGAGCCAGTGCGGGCGCGGATGAGCAGTCAGGCGCTGGTAGGCTTCGACCCGAAGGTTGAGGCCCGACGCAAAGCGGTGATCGAGGCTCAACACGCGGTGTTGGGCTTGCTCCGAGCGTTGGAAGGTGGAGTCGCCAAATTGTACGGGCAACTCGTGCAACCCTTGGGCTTGCGCATAAACTCCCCAGGCCGCCCGCAAGGTGGTGCGCGAACTGAGGGTCAGGGCGGCGTTCAATCGTGGGCTGGTATCCGCATCCTGCGACGCCGTGTGACGGTCAAAGCGCAGGCCCGGTTCGAGCGTTAAAGCGGGGGTAACCGCGAGGCGTGGTGCGAGGAACAGGGCGGTCGTCGTATCTCTGGGCGACGGGGCGAGCGTAATCGTGCGCGGCACTCCGCTGAGGACCCCGCCGCTGACGACGGGATCTTCGCGGAAGAGATGGTAGGAATAATCGGCGCCCGATTGGGCGAATTCCCAGCCGCCGCGGAGATAAAAAGTCGGACTGGCCCCGTAGCTCCAGTCTTGGCGCAAATCGTAAGTGGCCAATGAGCGACGGTCGCGGAGGTTGATTTGGTAACGATTGCCGTAAAGTCCGCTGCCGTCGCGGTGCCACGTAAGCCACGATGCGGTGGCGACGGTTTCGGCGGACAAATTATGATCAAATTGCGCGCGCCAGCGCCCCCAGAGGTAGTCGCTGTTGTAGGCACTCCGGAGTTCAGGCCCGTTATCATCCAGTACGCGCAAGGTGTCGCCGGAGTGGAGCGCGTGCAGTGATAAGGTATGGCCGGGGGCGAGATCAAACTCGGCCTTAGTGTAGGCATCCCAGTAACGCGGGAAAATATCGTCGGCCCGGCCTTGGGCGCGCAGCGCAATATCGGGATAGCCGCGCCGGACGCTGCCAAACCACCGACCCGATCCGTCTGGGAAAGTGCCGGCGGCGCCCGCGCGCATGCTGGTGAGGCTTAGGCCGAGGGAGGCCTTGAGCTTCTGCCCGTTGGCATTGAGCGTTTCCATCGTGAGCACCCCAGCGGCACGGTTACCGTAGTCGGCATTAAAACCGCCGGTCATGAGGTCAAGTTGACGGATCGCGTGAAGGTCGATGATCGAAAGAGCGCCATCGACATCTTTGAGGTGAAATGGCTCCAGCAAATCAGCTCCGTCGAGGCGCACGAGTAATTGTCTTTGCGGTGCGCCGCGCACCCAGAACTTAGCGGTGAAATCATCAGCCGTAACTCCGGGCAACCGCGCGATGGAGCGAAATAAATCTTCGCCCGCTTGCGGTAGGCTTTCCAGATCGCGTTGGCTCAAGGTTGAGGGCGAGCCAGCGCCAGCGTCCGTCAGATCAAAATGGCTGGGCGTAACCACAAAGCGCTCAAGCTGTACGGTCGACTCCGCTTTGGTTGGAGCGCGCTGGGCTTTGAGCGCGAGGGCCGAGGCCGTTAGGAGCACGCTTGTAACCGCCCATCGATAGCGAGACGGATTCATTTTATTAAACGTCCGGCAGGATTATCAGATGAAAAATAGCGCGGCATTCGGGTAAAGCTTAAGGCCGCAGGGCGGTCGGCTGGGGTTTAGTGGTGGGCTCAAAATTATCCGTGCGGAACGGCGTGACGGGCAGACCATCGTTGGAGAAAAGATTGCAGACGGGGTTGTCCGCCCAGGCATAGCGCACCGCGAGTGGGGCTGGCACCGCGTCGCTCCAGACCTCGACTTGGTCGGGGGCAATAATTTTCCCACTCGCCCAATGCCAGACGTGATCGGCCCCGCAGATGGCGAAGCCTCGAGCTTCCTGCACATCAAAAGCACGCAGCGTGCTCCCAAAACAGTCGATTGTAAGAGCGGCTTTATTTCCGACGATTTGGAGGTTTTTAAATTCAGGGCTGCGGTAGGGGAATTTCAGACCATAATCTTGGACGAGGGCCCAGCGCACGAGGCGGGAGGCGATGTCGCGTTTATTGCGTGGGTGAATGTCTTTGCCCTCGCCGAGGTCGATGATGACCGCTTGCCCAGTGTGGGGCAGGCGCAGCGCTTTCGTCTGGCTTTCGCGTAGTTCCGCCCAAGCACTTTCGCCGGGTGTAGCTTGTTCGTCTTTGAAATCGGCAAGTTGGACCCAATAAAACGCGAGATCGGGCTGTTGCCATTCGGCGCGCCACTGTTCGATGAGCAGCGGGAATAAATCGGCGTATTCGTAGGCGCGACCAGCATTGTTCTCCCCCTGATACCAAATTACGCCCTTAAGGCCGTAGCCGAGGGTGGGATGTACCATACCGTTAAAAATATTTCCCGGCCGAGCATTGCCGGTGAGCCAATTGCGGGGATCCGGGGGAGCGGATTTAAGGGGCGGTTGGGCCGGCGCGTTGGCTGCTTTCCACTGCGCGATAGCTTGCTCGTAGTCAGACTGCGCTTGGCCGGAAAGCAGGGCTTTTTCCTTTTGGGTGGTGGAGCCAAGCAAGACTTCAAAGCGGCCATCTTTTTCGATGGTAGACCGGCGCATCCACGCCTCGGCGGCAGAACCGCCCCAGGAATTATCGATCAGACCTACGGGCACGCCAAGCACTTCATGCAGATAGCGGCCGTATAAAAAGCCAATGGCGCTAAATTTCCTCGCGGTCGCTGGAGTCGCCGTCTGCCAGGCTCCTTTAAAATCATTCTGCGGTTCTTGGGTGCCGACTGCTGGGACCGAGATGAGACGAATTTGGGGACGGTGGGCGTTCGCTGCTTCGAGATCACCGTTCCAGTCGTTGCTGAGCTTAAATTGCATGTTGGATTGGCCAGAGCACATCCAGACTTCACCGACGAGCACGTCTTGAATAATGCGCGTGGTCGTGCCTTTGATCGTGATGGTCCGGGGGGCGGCGTTAGCGGGCAAGGCCGCTAGCTTAACGGACCATTTACCATCGGCTCCAGCGATGGCGGTTTGTTTATCGCCGGCAAAGGTGACGGTTATTTTAGTGCCCGGCGTATCCCAGCCCCACAGGGGATTAGACTGCTTCTGCTGCAGCACCATGTGATCACTTATAATAGCGGGGAGTTTAAGTTCCGCTCGCAAAGCGGAAGCGAACGTGAGTGCGACGATAAACAGAATGCCGATAATTTTCATGGGGAAAAAGTAGGCCAACCAAATGGCTGAGGGGCGCGCTGAGGGGAGGGGTCCGTGATGAGAACGCAGGCTTCAGCGGTTGTAAAGTCCACCCTGCGGTGCCGAGCAAGCGCGCTAGTCCTACGCTCTAATTTGGCCCGTGCCCCGCACCAAATATTTATAGGTGGTCAATTCTTCGAGGCCCATCGGACCGCGGGCGTGGAGTCGATCGGTGCTAATACCGATCTCCGCCCCAAAACCAAATTCGTGGCCGTCATTAAAACGGGTCGAGGCATTCCAAAGCACGACGGCACTATCAACGCCGGCGAGAAATTTTTCTGCAGTCGCGCTGTCCGCTGTCACAATGGTGTCCGTATGGTGAGAACCATGCCCCTCAATGTGCGCGATCGCCGCGGGGCAATCATCGACAATTTTGACCGCGAGAATGAGATCGAGAAATTCAGTGCGAAAATCTTCAGGCGTGGCGGGTTGAGCGGGGAGATTATTTCGAGCGAGAATCGCGCGGGCGCGGGGCTCGGCGCGCAGTTGAACGCCACGGGCCGTCAAGAGTTGCCCCGCACTCGCTAAAAATTCATCAGCGATCTCGCGGTGCACCAGGAGAGTTTCTAAGGCATTACAGACCCCCGGGCGGGAGCATTTGGCATTCACGGTAATGTTGGCCGCCATCGTCAGATCAGCGGCACAGTCCACGTAGAGTGCGCAAATTCCATCGTAATGTTTGATGACCGGAACGCGGGCCTGCGCCGTCACGGCTTCGATTAGATCGCGACCGCCGCGGGGAATCAGCAAATCAATCACGCCGACTGCTTGGCTGAGTAAGCGCACGGACTCGCGATCAGTCACGGGAATCAGTTGGACCGCCGTGGCCGGTAATCCCGCTCGGAGTAAGCCGCGCCCGAGAGCGGCGGCGATGGCCAGATTGGAGGGCAGCGCTTCGGAGCCACCGCGTAAAATGACGGCATTGCCGCTTTTGAGGCAAAGCCCAGCGGCGTCGGCCGTGACATTGGGGCGCGATTCATAAATAAAGCCAATGACACCCAGCGGCACGCGCACTTTAGAAAATTGTAAGCCGTTGGGTTGGGTCCATTCCGTGATTATTTTCCCCCCTGGAGTGGGAAGCGCCGCGATCTTGCGCAACCCCTGCGCGCAGGCGGCAAGGCGCGTTGGATTTAATTGGAGGCGGTCGATGAGCGCGGCCGTTTGGCCGGCTTGCCGAGCGGCCGCGACATCGCTGGCATTGGCTTGGAGAATGGTAACCTCCGCGGCCAGTAGTTCATCCGCCATCGCGTTGAGGGCCGTATCGATCTGCGTCGATGAGGTGCCCGCTAGGATGCGGGCAGCGGCGCGCGCTTGCTGTCCAAGTTGGGCGATGAGTTGGGCAAGATCAGCCATGATACTCAGCGGGCGGGAAAATAAGTGCCGACGCGTTTACCAGCGACAATAGCTGCCAGCATTCCTGCTCGGCGGCCGCTGGCAATCGCCACTGGAATGCCGGCTTTAACGGCCAATTGGGCGGCTTGCAATTTCGTCACCATGCCGCCGGTGGACAATCGGCCTTTTTCATCACGCACCAGGGGCGCCACTTCGGCGAAGTCGCGCACAAGCGGCACCACTTGGCCGGTGGCGTTCAGCAGGCCATCGACGCTGGTCAGAATGACGAGCAGATCCGCTTTGATCAGAATGGCGACTTCAGCGGAGAGCCGATCGTTATCGCCAAAATTCAATTCTTCTACCGCGACAGAA
>SXZN01000205.1 GCA_005787865.1 Opitutaceae bacterium
GGCGCCGTGTTTGTTCGAACCATTTTTTGGTGGTGAGAAAAAGCTGATCCATGTGATCGCTCTGGCGAAAATCGATGACGTAGGCCACGCCATCGGCTTGGAAATTCTCACTGCGATAGAGCGCTGTCGCGAGGTCGCTGGAGGCGTAGTTGGCCGCGCCGTCTTTTTTGCGGATCAGGAAGGGTTGGGTTTTGAAGCGAGGATGTTCAGGGTGGAAGACGACGAGCGCGCCTTGGCTCTCGGTGGCAAGGCCGCTGGCGGTGAGCTCTTGGTAGACGCGGGCTACCTTGTCGTTATAAAAACTCTCCCCGAGGGTGTAATCAAATTTGATACCCAGTTGGTCGTAGATGACTTGGAAGGCGGCGAGGGAGACATCGTTGATTTTCTGCCAGATGGCTAAATTGGTCGCATCGCCCCCCTGAAGTTGCACGAGCTCTTGCTGGGCTTGGGTCAGTACGGCGGGATCAGCTTCGGCGGCATGGTTGCCGAATTTATAGAGCCGCTCAAATTCTTCTAACGGATCAGCGGCAAGGGCCGCGGGATCAAGGTGGCGTTTGTAAGCCCAAATGAGTTTGCCGAATTGCGTGCCCCAGTCGCCAATATGATTATCGCGAATAACTTTTGCGCCGGAGAAAACCAACAGCCGGCAGAGCGCCTCACCGATCACCGCGGAGCGCAAATGGCCGACGTGCATTTGTTTGGCGGTATTCGGCGAAGAGTAATCCACGATCCAGGTTTGTCCGCGGCGCGCACTGGCTGCGCCCGACTGGAGGTGCTGTTCTGAATCGTAAATTTGTAGCCAGCGGAGGAGGGCCTCGGGCTTCAGGCGGAAATTGATAAAGCCAGGCCCCGCCAAGGTTAGCTCGAAATCAGCGGAGAGTTCGCCGAGCAAATCGACGATCTGCTGTGCGAGCGCGCGTGGATTTTGCTTCTCGCGCTTGGCAAAAGCTAAGGCGCCATTGGCCTGAAAATCTCCATTAGCTGGGTCGGCCACGCGCACCTCAGGCTGGAAGCCATGTTCGCTCAAACTGAGCTTACCGGCGGCCACGCGCAGGGCGGCATCAAGGTGATTGGCGATGTTAAATGGGAGATCCATTAGCGGATTCAGGAATCGCGCTTGGCATTGAGCAAGAAGGATTTTGGCGCCACCATGACCGGCAAAAGGGTCCAATTGCATGACCCTGTTGATCCCTTGTTTTAGGCTTAAATGGCTTATTTTAGTCTCGACAAAATCGATAAAACTCGTTGCTTTTTGCTCCCTTGCGCCGCAAGGCGTCATCCCCCGCAACACTATGACCTCCATGAGAAAACGTCCAATTCCTACCCGCCGCTTCATTAAGCCTTCGTTTACTTCCTTGATTGAGAAGAAACGTGATGGCCAGGAATTCACGCAGGAGGAAATCCGTTATATTATTGATTCTAGCTTAGATGGGGAAATGCCCAAGCACCAACAATCGGCGCTCCTCATGGCGATATACTTCGCTAATATGTCGGCCCAAGAAACCGCTATTCTCACCGAAGAAATGATGCTTTCGGGCGAAGTCATCGACTTATCGCATATCGCCAAGCCGAAAATTGATAAGTACTCCACTGGCGGAGTGGGTGACAAAACGGCGCTCGTCTTAGCTCCTTTGGCCATGGCCAGTGGGGTGGTGGTGCCGATGATGTGCGGCGTAGAACAAGAGTATGTAATTACGACGCTGGATAAACTTTCGGCCGTGCCGGGCTTCAAGAGCCACATGACGATTCCGCATTTCGTCGACCAATTAGCCCGGGTGGGCGGCGCAATCGCGGAGCAGAGTCCTGAACTCGCGCCGGCAGATCAGATTTTCTATGATCTTCGTCTTGAGACTGGCACCATCCCTAGCCTGCCACTGATTACGGGCAGTGTGCTCTCGAAGAAACTCGCGGAGGGGGCTGAGGGCCTCGTGATCGATGTGAAGTGGGGCAATGGCTCTTTCATTCGCGACATCGAGCAAGCGAAGCAATTGGCTCGCTCCATGACGCGCGTGGGCCGTTCGATGAAGCGCCGCTGCGTTGCATTGGTTACGGATATGAATCAGCCGCTCGGCGACACCGTCGGCACAGCGCTTGAAATTAAGGAAGCTATCGCGCTGCTGAAGGGCGAAGGTCCTGAGGACATGAAAGAGCTCGTGCTGAAACTCGGCATGGAAATCGTTCGGCTCGCCGGCGTGGCTGGCTCGACCCTTTCGGCTAAGCAGACCGTGCAGCTTCATCTCACGAATGGTTCGGCGCTCGAGAAATTTAAAGACATGATCAAGGCGCAGGGCGGCGATGTCTCCTACATTGATCATCCTGAAAAATTCCCCACCGCGCGCCATATTCGGAAGCTGCCCGCGCCCAAGCGCGGCTATGTGCATACGATCAATGCGGCGATGATCGCCAAGGGCGTATCGATTCTGGGCGCCGGCAAAGACTCTGCCCACCACAACAAAATCGATTATGCCGTTGGGGTTTCTGAAATCAGAAAGGTCGGCACGCAGGTTAAGCAAGGCGAGCCGCTGATGATGATCCATTACAACGATGAGGCTAAGCTCGAGCAGGCCCTCAATTATTTTAAGGATGCCTACCGGCTCGCGCCCAAGCGGCCGATCCCGCCTCCGCTCATCGTCGAGCGGGTGGCTTAAGTTGCCCTCGTATTTTTTCAGGCCGATCCGATTTTGTTGGATCGGCCTTTTTCTTTGCGCTCGGGGCTCGAGCGGCTTTGCGTGAACTGGCATGGAAGACCTCGATGGAAAATCCCCCATTAATCCCGGCCGCGCTGCTCTCGGCGAACCGCTGCCTCCTGAGCAATGGTCGAAGCCGTGGGCGCAGTTAAAGTTTGTTTCTTTTCAGCCCGCGATTTTCCCGCGCATGCTCGGGGAGGTTTCGCGCGATGCGCGACCCGGCGATCTGGTGTCGGTTTATGATAAATTTGGCCATCGCGTGGGGACGGGACTATTTAATCCGCGGGCTAAAATGCCCTTGCGCGTCGTCGTTCACTCGAGTGAACCCATCGGTGAAGAATATTTCGCGTTAGCGATCCGTCGGGCGATTGCGCTGCGCCAGACGCTGTTTAAACTCGATGCTCAGACCGACGCCTATCGAGTAATTAACTCGGATGGGGATGGCCTGAGCGGGCTCACCATTGATCGCTACGCCGATGTTTTGTACTGCGATGTTTATTCGCTCGGGATGTTTCAGCGGCTACCGCAA
>SXZN01000029.1 GCA_005787865.1 Opitutaceae bacterium
CGAGCATGAGCGGTCACAATGCAGCCTTCTGCCCCCATGGATTCTTGAATAAATTTAATCCCATCCGCCGGATTCATAATGAACGCCGTGGTGGACAGCGCGCCGGCCTGCAAACAAGTCGGCGCGATCACGGTTACTTGCCGCGCGCCATGCGCCACGGGATAACCCGTTCGCGGGTCGATAATATGTCCGTAACAAATGCCATCCACCGTGAACCCGCGCAAATAATCACCCGAGGAAGCCACACTCCGATTGGCTAAAGCGAGGCTCCCCCAACAGGCCACCCCGGGCCGCGCCGGATCTTCTAGTCCGATATGCCAACCGGGTTTGCCCGGCGCCGCGCCGATCGCATGAATATCATGACCAAAATCTACGAGCGCGCAGGTGATCTGATGTTCCCGCGCAATCCCCGCGACCATATCCACCGCGTATTCTTTGCCCCAACCGCCAAAATCAAGCGCCATCCCCACTTCGGGTAAGCGCACTCGCCCGGGCGTCCGCTCCACGCGGGCCCAACCAACGAGCCGCCGCGCCGCCGCGATTTCTGCTGGGGCCGGCACCCGCGGTACGGCCGCCTTATAATCCCACAGTCGCATGAGCGGTAAAGCGGTCACATCCAATAACCCTTGGGTCATGAAATGCAGCGAATGACACACCTCGAGAAATTGCTCCATCTCCGCATCAATCTCCACCCAGTCACGGCCGGCCGCGGCGTTGATGCGCGAGACCAAACTATCTGGACGAAAGCGGGAGTATTTTGCTTCAAAGGCCGCCACCCAAGCCACCACCGCCCCTTCAAAAGCCTGCGCCGCGACCGGATCAGCGCAGACATACTGCACTTCACATTGAGTCCCCAAAGCGACCCAGCGCAAATAACGCAATGGCTCCACGGCGCCCGCCACAGGGGCGGCCGACGGGCGCTTGGTCATTTCCGCGATGAGGGGCATGGACTCGGTTGATTAACGCGTGAGCTTAAGCCCCACCGTGAAGGCATCGGCCTGACTAAAAGCATCCTGCCGCGTGACCCCATCCAGTCCGCGCGAGGTGTAGCGGTTGTAAGCGACATCGATCGCCACCCACGGCTTGACCTGCCAAATTAACTTTAAGCCAACATCGATCGTTTGCATATGGGCCAAGCGGTAATCAGAGGAATAATAAGGCGCCATGCCCGTGCCCGTCTCACCGAGCTTCGGCTCGTAGCGTGTGACGATGCCCGCGGCATCCAAATTCGTATAATAAAAGTCGGCGGCCGACTGCCGGTACCAACGAATCGAAGGCTGCAGCATCAGCCGCTCGCTGATTTTCTGAATCCACAGCAAGGACAGCGTGTGACTCGCGATGCCAAAAGAATCATGGTAGTAGCGGTAGGAAGCATCGATCGCCCCGCGCCAGGACTCGATGTTATGATTGGCACCTAGAAAGACGCTGACCTTGTTTTTTCCCGTCGGCCGATTCTCCGGCACCGTGTAATAAAAGCCGGGATCAAGATTAAGCTTCCGCGTCGAAACGATCTTGTAGGGATCGCTCAGAAAACCTTCGGCCGCGCCCCAAGAAATGTTAGCCGTGACGGAGGTGTTTTTATCGACCAGCTGGGTCAGCCCGACCAGGAAATCATCAACCGTCTTAGGCCGCTTAATCGTCCAGCCTATCTTGCTCCCATTAATGATGTCATCGTTCCGCCCATAACCCAGCAGTAAGCCCGTGTTTTTATTATTAAAATCGGTGACCGTGTTCAGCGACAATCCATTCGAAACGTAATCACTTTCACGACTGTTGGAGACGCCCGCCGTGACGTTGAGGCGATCAAATTGATGCGACAAAGCCGCATCCCAAGCCTTGCGCCGATCATACATGGTCGCGAGCGGCGTGGCCGCCCCCGGCGTGCGCGCCAGCTCGCCCGTCGGCGTCGCCCCAGCGATCGAGTCGATGACGCCCATCAATTTGAAGCGAGTGGAGGTCGAAAGATCGGTTTCGATCAGACCATATTGGGAATCCACGCGAATCCGCTGGTTATCCTCCTGCCACGATTGCGCCTTAAAAGTCAGGCTCGTCTCCGCGCGAGCGGTCCGAGGAGACAAGAGCATCAAGAGGCCGGCTAACAAAAGAGCGTGCGGCGAAAACGAAGGCTGCGGGCGTGCGGTAGTCATAGGGAGAGTAAGATCTTAATCATGCATTAAATGATTTAGGCGATGGAG
This sequence comes from Opitutaceae bacterium, assembly GCA_005787865.1. Classification (GTDB taxonomy): domain Bacteria; phylum Verrucomicrobiota; class Verrucomicrobiia; order Opitutales; family Opitutaceae; genus Lacunisphaera. The sequence goes on from SXZN01000029.1 coordinate 2,196, forward strand.
CGCGGCCAAAAATCGGCGCTATCAAGGGGCGTTGGGCCGCGCGAATATCCAAGACACTTAAAATACTCCGCGAGAACCATGCGGCAAGCGATTTGCATGTTATCACCAGAATTTCACCGCGGTCACTTTGCGAAGATCTCCTTTTCCCAACCTAGGGACAGCGTGCCGCCTATCGACGGGTCCGCGCTGAGTACCCGTCAGTAGACGGGCAGCGCCCACGCCAAAAAACTTGCCGCGTGCGCTCAGCGAGGAGCCCCGCCGGAATTATTCAGGTGGCGTAAACGTCACCCATGAGCCGCTTCCGGCGACTTACTTTCGGGCCGCCGGATAACTGCCGAGCCATTTAACGAGCGGACATTTGCGGCTCAACTCCTTGAGCGCCGCCTGCATCGCGGGATCATCGTAGTGTCCCTTCACATCGAGAAAGAAAATATAATCCCACGGCCGCAACCGGCTCGGCCGTGATTCGATGCGCGTCAGGTTAAGTTTACGCCGATTAAACGGCTGCAAGGCATGCAACAAAGCGCCCGGCTCGTGATGGAGTGAAACGAGTAAACTGGTCTTGTCGTGGCCGTTCCCGGTCGCCCCAGAAGATTCGCGGCCCAGAAAAACAAACCGCGAGGTATTATTCTTCAGATCCTGAATGTGGGTCGCGGCCACCGGCACGCCATAACGTTCACCCGCCAGACGCGGCGCCACGGCCGCCGCCCCCTTCTCTTTCGCGGCAATCTGCACCCCCCGGGCGGTGCTCTCTACATCGATGAGTTGGGCCTGCGGTAAATGCCGCTGCAGCCAACGCCGACATTGGGCCAGTGCTTGATCCTTTGAGTAAACTTTTTTGATCTTCGCCAGCGATTCGCGCGACAACAAGGTGTGCTCAATTTCCTGATGTACCTCGGCGACAATCTTCAACGGCGTCTCCACAAATAAATCGAGCGAATCCCGCACGGTGCCTTCCGTGGAATTTTCTACCGGGACGACGCCATAATCAGCCTCACCTTTCTCTACTGCTGTGAAAATATCCGCAATCGTCGGCATCGGCCGATAATCCACGCTCGAGCCAAACTTACGCAGCGCGGCGAGATGCGTGTTGGTCGCTTCCGGTCCGAGGTAAGCGATGCACAACGGCTTTTCGAGGGCCAGCGCGGCTGACATGATCTCGCGATAAATAGCCTGCACGGCGGCCGGCTTCAGCGGACCCTGGTTAGCCGCTTGCACGCGGCGCAGCACATCCGCTTCCCGCTCGGCCACATAAATACGGCCCCGCGCCCCGCGCTTAATCTCTCCAATTTGCTGCGCGCATTTTAAGCGAGCATTGAGCAGCTTGATAGTTTTTTGATCAAGGGCGTCGATCGACGCACGAATTTTGGCGAGTTTCTTTTTCATGACACAAGAGCAGTGGGCTTAGGGGAACGACGCAGAGCATGAAGTGCTTTCGCGCGTGTAATCAACTCCGCAAGCACCTTAGGCGTAATTGCCTGCTTCGGATCATCGCCCAGCCCGTGACTCGGGCTAATATGCGCCTCAATACATAAACCGTCGGCTCCGTACGCCACCGCCGCCAACGCGCAGGCCGGCACATAAGTTGCCTTGCCCACCGAGTGCGAGGGATCAACCACCACGGGCGCCCAAGTGCGTTCCTTCAGGAGCGGCGTGATCGATTCATCCGGATGATTACGGTAACCATCCAACCCAGGTTGGGTGCCGCGAGGGCAAAGGATGACGTTGGGATTGCCAAAATTAACGATGTATTCTGCGGCCGAAATAAATTCGCTCAACGTGCCCAGATGCATGCCGCGCTTCAGGAGCACCGCCGTTTCTCGACCCGCAATCGCTTTACCCACCTGGCGCAGGAGCGAGTAGTTCAAGGCATTGCGCGCCCCGATTTGCAAAATCTGCACCCCCGCCCCCAGCGCTAAGCGCAGCTGCTCTTCATCCATGACCTCTGTATCTACCGGCAAGCCGGTGCGGCGGGAACCCTCCATTAAAATATCAAGCGAGCGATTATCCCCCTGAAATGCATAGGGATTCGTCCGCGGCTTCCACACCCCACCACGCAGAGCATGCGCCCCGGCTTCCTTCACCGCGTGAGCCGTTTCGTAAAAATAATTAGGGTTTTTTGGGTCAATGGTGCACAAGCCGGCCATCACCAGCAGCTCGTCACCCAAGGTAACCCCGCCCACTTTCACCCGGTGCCGCGCCAGATCGGATTTAATATCCATTAACTTGTGCGGCGATTGAATGGTGTCGACGCGGTCAACGAAGGCCAGCCCCTCGAGGCGACTGATCATTAAATCGTGCCGCTCATCACCCACGATGGCATAGATCGTTCGCACGTCGCCGACGATCGGCTGAATGCGGCAGCCAAACTCAGCGACGATTGCGGTGAGCGCAGCAACTTCGACTTCGGTGAGACGATTATTTTTTGGCAGGATCATGGTGGGGAGTTAAAACAAAAAAGCCGCCCAGTGGGGCGGCTCCTTTGCAAATTAATTCTGGTTGAGATCAGAGTTTGCGTGGGGACATGCCGCCGGAGTTTTGCGGGGTAAAATAACCCGCAAAGCTAAAGTAAAAATTGGCGACAAAGCAATTCATCGGATGGCATTGGTGGCGAGCGGCCGGATGACTGTCAATGCCCGAGCGGCCGTCCGTTCCGCGCGTAGTGCGTCCGCGCCTGGCTCAGTAAATCAGCCCAGGCTGATGGTTGCCCACACGCGAGCCGCGCCGCGGCCCGGGCACTAAGGGCACCGACAATATTACCCGTGCCGGAATAAGCCCCCACCGCCCAAACCTGATCGCGGACTTCCGCCAACACAGGAAGTCCATCGGTTGTATAAGCGACCGAAGCGGCCCACCGATGCGTCACCGCGGCCCGAACCTTTAAATGCTCCCGCAAAAATTCCTCCAGCCGACCTTGAATCAAGGCCGTGGGCTCCGTCGCGAAGGTCCATTCAACCGCCTCCGCGTGATCACGAAAACCGCCTAAGGCCAGGCAACCATCCGGCAACTGCTGCCAATAATCATAACCTTGCCGGCGATAAACCGGCCGCGGGAAATTAACCTCCGGGGCGGGGGCGGTCGCGAGCATTTGCAAACGCGCGGTCCGC
>SXZN01000206.1 GCA_005787865.1 Opitutaceae bacterium
CCCTGCAAAATAGTTTGCCGCATTTATCCGCCGAGCCATGGTTCGACTGTGCGTTCGAAACCTTCTCTTCTCGCTTGGATTACGTGCGATGGGGTCCACATCGACCCTGCCTCCGGTAAGCACACCATCCTCGGCGTTTTTTCTAATATCCAAGCCCGCTCCTTTCCGGTCATGCACCCTTATATGGTGTGGTTTTTAACGCTGACGGATGTCCAGCCAGGGAAACACATGATCAAGATGTCGATGGGCCTTGATCCCACTAATCCGGGCGAACTCCTCCACCGCGAATTCGAATCCCACAGCCCCCTGCACCGCATTAATCTCATCAACGAACTCCGCAATTTGAGTTTCGATCAACCGGGGGAGTATTCTATTCTGATCGAGGTCGATGATGAACCGATCCTTGCCACTAACTTGATCGTCAGCTGAGCAGACTGCCCTCGAACGCACTCGCCCCTCCTTCCTGCCTAATTTCAACTTCTCCTTACCGTGTCCTATCCTTCCTTTGACCTGATCGGCGTCGGCAATCCCATCATGGATCTGCTGGCCCAAGTTCCTGAATCCTTCCTGACGACCCATGTCACCGGCGACAAGGGCGGCATGGTCCTCGTCGATGACCAAGATATTATCCAACTCATCGCTCAGCTCGGCGGCACCGGTCTGGCCATCACCCCCGGCGGCTCCGCAGCCAACACAACGCTCGGCGCCACCCGCCTGGGCTTGCGCACGACGTATCTAGGTAAGATTGGTGGCGACATCACGGCGAAGGATTACCGCGATAATTTTCTTGCCGCGGGCGGCGATATCTCGCGCTTCAAGCACGCCACCCTACCCAATGGCCGCTGTCTCTCTCTCGTGACACCCGATGGCCAACGCACGCTGCGCACGCATCTGGGCGCCGCCATGACGTTGAGTCCGGCTGAGGTCACCGGGGCTGATTTCGTCGGCGCGCGCCATGCGCACATCGAAGGTTACCTCATGTTCAATCCAGCTCTGGGCGAAAAAGTGGTCGCGACCGCGCGTGCCGCCGGTTGCACCCTCAGCATCGACCTCGCTTCCTTCGAAGTAGCAAACGTCGCGCGCGATTGGCTCATGGGCCAAATCAAGCAAGGCGTCGCCGTGATCTTCGCCAACGAAGATGAAATTCGCGCGCTCTTTCAGGACACCACGTCGAGTTACGATAGCCTCGCCAAAAAACTAGCGAGCTACGGCGGCATTGCGGCCGTGAAGATGGGCAAAGACGGCGCTTGGATCGCGCACGGGTCGCAATTACATCGCATCGCCCCCGTCCCCGCGGCGCAGGTCGTCGACACCACCGGCGCCGGCGATGCTTGGGCAGCGGGATTCCTCTCCGGTTATTTACGCGGCTTGAGCTTACCAGCCGCGGGCGCCATGGGTTCATTGCTCGGTTCTGAAACCGTGCAGCATCTGGGTGCAACGATCCCCGAATTACATTGGCCGCGCCTGCGAGCCCAAACGGCCGCCCTCGCCAGCACCTAACGCCCGCCCCCATTTTATGCGCCGCCTCGGCCTCACGCTAACTCTCCTGCTCGCCGCCGCTCCGATCTGGCTGCGCGCCCAGGAGGCTACGGCCGCCACGCCGCCGACCGCAGCGCCAAAGGTTTCTGCATCGGTCACCCAATCAATTACAGCGGCCCTGCCGAAATATTCGCCGCCGAAGCCCGTCGCGGAAGCGCAACCAGCCAACGCCCCTAATCCGGATGTGATTGAATTGCCCAAGATGAAAGTGTCGCCCAAGCAGCGCCCGCGACTCACGCCCGACATCAGCCTGACCACGAAAGCGTTTAATGAGAAACTCGCGCGCGACAAATTGAGTTCCTTCGATCGCGATGTCCTCAATCGCTACACCCTCCCGCTCTTTGGCACGTCCGCCGCCGACCGCGCGCGCGAGGAATATGAACGCGCCAAAAAAGATCAGATGGCCGCTGACGTGCAGCACCTCGCGCAAGTCGCCGAGGCGATCGACCCCGCGCAGGCCAAGGCCATGCGCCAAGCCATCGATAAACCGTAAACCTGCCGCCCAGCTTGTGCGGACCAAGCCGCTCCCTTTATTTTAAAATTCTTGGCCGGTAGCCCCAGCGCCCATGCCCTCCACTGAAATCACCATTTTGCGCGAACTGCTCCCGGCGGACACCGGTTTAGTGTCCGGCCCGCGACTCGCAAAAATCCTCGGGATTTCGCGCGTCGCCGTGTGGCTGCAACTGCAGAAATTAACCAAGCAGGGTTTCGTTTTTGAAGCAGTCCAGAGTCGTGGCTATCGGCTCAAACAAATGCCGGAGCGACTCCACCCCGCTCTGGTCCAAGCCTTTCTGAGCCGCCGCCCTCATCCGCTCCATTTACTCTGCTTAGAGAGCGTTGATAGCACCAATAGTGAGGCTGAGCGGCAGCTCGCGAATGGTTGCGCGACTCCCCTGGTGATTCTCGCGCAGGCCCAGACCCAAGGACGCGGGCGCCGCGGCCGCGCTTGGCACAGTCCGGCCGCGGGCAATCTTTATTGCACCTTCGTATTTCGTCCAAAAATCGCGCCGGCGCGCCTCCAAGATTTTACGCTCTGGATGGGCCTGAATCTTTGCGGGCTCATCGAAAATTTCACCCAGCTCAAACCGGGGCTCAAATGGCCGAACGATTTACTGCTCAATGAACGCAAAGCGGGCGGCATGCTCACCGAAGCGCGCATCGATGCGGATCAGATCCGCGATCTCGTCTTTGGCCTGGGCTTGAATCTGAACGGTCGGGCCCAAGACCTGCCCCGCGAGCTGCAGCGGATCGCCACGTCGCTCGCGGAGGCCACCGGGGCCCCGATTTCCCTGAACCGGTTCGCCGCCGCCCTGATCGGTCGCGTGCTATCAGCCTACGACCAATTCATCGCCGACGAATACCGCGAGCAATTTGCCGCGCTGTGGCTGCGCTATGATCTGCTGCGCGGTCGGCCCGTGACGATCACCCTCAGCGATCGCACCTTAACCGGCACGGCGATGGGGATTGATGCCGAAGGTTCGCTCATCGTCCGCCTCGACTCCGGCCGGACGGAACGCTTCCGCGCCGGGGAGGTCACCTTAAGCCAGCCCGCCGCGCCGAAGACCTGATACCCAAGCTTGCTCGCGAGGCCAAATCTTCGTGTAAATGCTCCGTGCCATCGACTGCATGACCGAAATTCCCGACATCACCATTGAGGTCTCTCATCTCGTAAAAACTTACGGCAGCCTGACCGCCGTCGATGACCTCAGTTTCACCGTCAAACGCGGAGAGATTGTCGGCCTACTCGGCCCCAATGGCGCCGGCAAAAGCACGACGATGCGCATTCTCACCGGCTATCTGCCCGCCAACTCCGGCTCGGTGAAGATCTGCGGCCTCCCCGTCGCCAGCCAAGCGGAAGCCACCAAGCGCCACATCGGTTACATGCCGGAAAATAATCCGCTGCCCGAAGATATGCGGGTGTCTGAATATCTTTGGTTTCGCGGCCGCCTCAAAGAAATGCCGCGCGCTAAACTGCGGGCGCGGATCGACGAAGTCCTCGAGCTCTGCGATCTGAAGCGCAACCGCCACCGCATCCTCGGCCGCTTATCCAAAGGCAACAAACAGCGCGTCGGCATTGCGGAAGCGATCCTGGCAGAACCGGCTGTCATCATCATGGACGAGCCCACGATCGGCCTCGATCCCCATCAAATTATTATTGTCCGCGATCTCATCGCCAGTCTCCGCGGCCGGATGAGCGTGATCATTTCCAGCCATATTTTGCCAGAGATTGAAGCCACCTGCGATCGCGTGCTAATTATCAATGGCGGCCGCATCGTCGCGCAGGGCTCGCCGGCGGAGTTACGCCGGGAAATTTTTGGTCACACCAGCTACCGCATTGAGTTCGCCGGCCACAACGCGGCCTTCGCGGCTCACCTCACCACCATCGATGCCTCCCTGAGCGTCGCGACCGTCGGCGACTGCAGCAGCGATGGTTTCTGTGTGGCCACGCTCGTCACCACGGCCCCCGAGGATCTCGGAGAAAAACTCCTGCAGAAGCTACCTGCTGGGGGCTATCGCCTCCGCGCCCTGCATCGCACCCAACCCTCACTCGAAGACGTCTTCCTCGCCGCCACGCGACGCAGTTGGGATGCGCGCCTCCCCGATCAGAAGGTCAGCCCCGGCGACCAGCGCCAACCGTTGCCAAAAATTTAACCGCCCGCCCCTACCGCCGCTCGTTCATGCGCCATTACTTTACCATCCTCTCCCACGAAGTCCGCACCTTGTTATATAGCTCCAGCACCTATATCGCGGCCGTGCTTTTTCTTGGCGTGATGGGTTTTGTGTTTGCGGGCATTCTCGAACTCTACGCTAAAGCCCCGCAGGAGACGTCGCCCGCGGTCGTTTTCTTTCAGCTTTTTTGGTTTCCCGTTTTTTTCATGGTCCCACTGCTCACGATGAAATCGTTCGCCGAGGAACGCCGCTTGGGCACGCTGGAGACGCTGCTCACCGCTCCGGTCAGCACGACCGAAGTGGTGCTGGGAAAATTTTCGGCGGCCTATCTTTTCTATATGTTATTGTGGGGTTCCACCTTGGGATTCCACTATCTGCTCAAAGTCTATGCGCGCGATGCGCGCTTCTTGGACCCAGCTCCGCTGATTGGCGGCTATCTTTTTATCGCTCTAAGCGGGCTGCTGTTCATCGCGCTGGGGATTCTCGCCAGTGCCCTGACCCGCAATCAGGCGGTCGCGGGCATCCTCTGCTTCACCTGTTTGCTCGGCTTAATTGGTGGCTTTAGTTACTTGGGCGAACTCAGCGCCCTGAACGCCGAGGGGCTTCAACCCATTAAAAATGCCGTGGAATCATTGCGGATCCCCGCGCACATGGAAGACTTCACGCATGGGGTGATTGATACCCGGCAAGTGTTCTTCTACTTCACGGGCGCCATTCTCACGCTCCTCTTGAGCATTCTCGGGGTGGAAGCCAAAATCTTGAATAGCTAACGCATGAATTTTGCCGACAGCTTTCGCGCCGCCCGCTGGATCCGTTTTATTAATCTGATCCTGCAAGCGATCCTTTTTCTGACGCTCTTCGCCGGACTTAATTACCTCGCCCTCCAGCACGCCTGGCGCTTCGACCTGACCCAAGGCCGTCAGCACTCCCTCTCCGCTGAGAGCAAATCCTACCTCGAAGGCCTCGAGCATAATGTCACGATTACGGTCACCCTCACCAACGACTCCGATAATCCTGACCTCGCCTCCGCCTACCGCGACATCAGTGGCTTGCTGCGCGAATACGCCTACCAGTCGCGCAACGCCCCCAATGGGAAAATTACGGTCCGCTACCTCGATGTTTATCAAAGTCGCCGCGAGGCCGAAGCCCTCCGCATCGACCAGCCGAATGTCGTCGTCCTCGAAAGCGAGGGCCGCCGGCGCGTCATGCCGCTCAGCGAATTTTACCGCGTTAACCTCAAGGAAAAGCGCAAAGAATCATTTTTAGGTGAAGCCGCGCTGACGGCCGCCATTCTCGATGTCTCGGCGCCTAATAAGAAAAAGATTTATTTCCTCGCGGGCCATGGCGAGATGCGGCCCGACGAAGTCGATGGGGCCCACGGCCTCTCGCAACTCCGCGACGAATTGCGCCAACGCAATTACGAGCTCGCCGGCCTTGACCTCAGTCTCACGCACAAAATCCCTGACGACACGGCGTTGATCCTCATCCCCGGCCAACAAGGTCGCGTGCAGCCCTTCGAGCAGGAATTGCTGCGCAATTATCTGCAGACGCGCGCCGGCCGCGTTCTACTTCTCCTCGATCCCACGCGAGTGCACGGTCTCGACGATCTGCTGTTTGATTGGGGCATCATCGCCTACGACAATATTATTCACGATACCAGCAGCGCCTATCTTTCCGACACCGGCGAACTCATGCTGCGGCATTTCAAAAAAGACCATTACATCACGCGCAACTTAGTCAGCAGCGACTTGCCCGTGCTCGTCGGCCCCGCCCGCGTCGTCACGGAAGATAAAGGGCGGTCCCCCGATGACGGCCTCAACGTCAACGTCCTGATGGCCACGAATGATACCGCGTGGGGCGAGACCAGCTACCGCCTCCGTCTGCCCGCGGCCTATACGCCCGGCCAAGATTTAACCGGCCAACTCGGCGTGATGGTAGTCTCGGAGCGACTCAAGCCCGCCAATAATTTGCCGCTCAGCGTGCGCGGCGGACGGCTCGCCGTGGTCGGCACGGCGGATCTCGTCACCAACAATCGCATCAGCTACGGCGGCAATCTTAACCTCTTCCTCGCCACCGTTAGCTGGACGGTCGACCGCGATACCCAACTCAATATTCCCCCTCGGCCCATCCAGCGTTTCCAACTGGCACTGAGCCGCGATGAACTCATGCGGCTGCGCCTCGGCCTCTACTTGGTGGTGCCCGGCATCGTCGCTCTCCTCGGACTCGTGGTTTTCTGGACCCGCCGAAATTAACCCCCGCGCGTAATTCCACCGCTCACGCTTTTCCTGCCATGCGCTCCAAAGTCACCGTCGCTCTCCTGTTCCTTAACGTCGTTTTGTTTTTCTATATTTTTCAATATGAGAAAGTGAAACTCCCCGACGCCAATGGTAAGCGCGTCCTCGGCGCCGAAGTCGCCACGATTGCCGCCATCACTCGGACTAGTCGCGGCGCGGCCCCGCTTAAATTAGAACGACGCGGGGATGCTTGGTGGCTGCAGGAACCCTACGAGTGGCTGGCCAATCCTAATGCGGTCACCCGCTTGATCAATGAGCTGCAATTTCTCGAGCACGAGACGAGCTTTGCGGTCGCTGACTTGACGCGGAGCGGCCAAACCCTCGCCGATTACGGCCTCGACCAACCGGCGTTTGTCCTGACGTTTACGTCCGCGAAAAAAGATTACGTGCTGAAGATTGGCGACGATACCAAGATTGGTAATCGCCTCTATGTCCTCTCCCCCGACGGCCAACGCATCCATGTGGTCGGCCGGAGCCTCGCCGAAAGTGTCGGCCTGCCCCTCGAAGATTTGCGCGCAGACTCTATTTTCACCGTCCCGATGTTTGAAGTGCGCTCCCTGAATATTCAAACCGCCGCGCCCAATCTGAAAGTGCGCCTGCGTCGCGACGCGGCCAGTCGGTGGGGCTTTGAGACCCCGATCAGTGCCCGCGCGAGCAAGCCCGCGGTCGTCGTGACCATCAACGCGCTAAACGCACTGCATGCGAAAAAATTTCTCGACCCCCGCGACAGCGATTTAGACCGCGCCGGACTCACGACCGCCGCCCTGCGCGTTACCCTCGAAGGCAATGCGCGCCGCGAGACGCTGCTCCTGGGCCAAGTTGATAGCGCGGGCGATTATTTTGCTAAAATTGAAGATAAGGCCGTGATCTTTACCGTCACCCTGCCCCCCGCTCTGCTCGCGACGCTGCGGACGGCGCAAGAAGAGTTGCGCGAAACCCGCGTGCTCGAGTTCGAGCCCACAACAGTCAATGCGCTCACGCTGAGCACCCCCGGCCAACCTGAGTTAAGTTTGCAGCGCGTCGTAGGCAGCACGGGCGCGGTCGCTTGGCAGGTGGTCACGCGCGTGCCCGGACAAGCGCCTCTCCCCGCGTCAGCTGATACGGCCCTCGTGGAAGAGCTCCTGCAGAAAATCCATCTCCTTGCCGCCAAGAAATTCCTTAGTGATGCCCCGGCCGCCGCTGATCTCGAACAATACGGGTTCAACCGTCCAGAACGGGAAATCACGCTTAGTCTGAGCACCGGGGGCGGCCCGCAAGGCAACGAATCCTCCACGCTCACGCTGCAAATCGGAGTCTCCCCGAATCAGCCCAAGGTCGCCTTTGCCCGAGTGAAGAACACCCCGTTTCTTTACCAAATCCTGCCCGATATTTTAACCGCCACCCCCAGTCGCGTCCGGCACTATCGGCAGCGACTCCTGCGCGAATTACCCGAAAGTGCTCGGCTCACCGACTTAACGCTCACGGATCTCAGCACCAACACCGCGGTGCACAGTTACCAATTGCCCAGCGCTGATAAAAACTGGGATACGGTCCTCGCCACGTTACCCGCCAATCAGCGACCGCCCCTCGCGGCCCTGCTCACCGAGCTGCGCACCCTGCGCGCAAAAAATTTCACCGCTGACGGCTTTCGGCCAGAACAGGCCGATACCCCCGAAGGTGAGCGTCCTTGGAAATATCGACTCGATGTCGGCTTAGCCTTGGTCAGCGGCACCGGCGCGACCCAAAAAAGCACCTCCACCCTCTTCCTCACCGAGCGCTTGGGAGGCACGACCCTGTTAGCCGGCTCTGCGGAATTTTATAATGGGATCCAGTTTGAAGTTACGCAGTCCATGCTCGATGCCCTTTTTGCGCTCACGTATGCGGAGAAGCACGATCCCGGCCCACTGGTGCCCGCACCCACGCCAGCGCCCGCCGTAAAACCCGCGCCGCCGCTTCCCCCAGCCGCCGCCAGCCAGCCGTAAGCTTTGCGCCAGCGCGGCGCCGCCATGTCCTATCTTTTCTCTCTCGCCACCTCAGCTTATCGCTTCGGCCGCTCCTGCTTGATCATGCTCGGCTGGTGGACAGCCTGGCTCATCCTCGGCGGCACTCTGGGCGTTTTAGTGTACATCACCGTAGCGAAAGAGCTCCCGGTGCCCGCTTTCGTGTTGCGGCAAATTGAGACGAAACTCGCCAGCGCCAACCTCGCGATTAAATTTGGCCAGGTTAGTTTCGATCCGACCGGCCAAATTTTATTTAAAGATTTCTCCCTGCGCCTGCGCCAGTTTGAGGAGCCGCTGATCACAAGCCGCCTCGTATACGTGCGCGCCAACCTCTGGGCCCAACTCGCCGGCCGGCCGCTCCCCGATGAAATCCATTTAATCAACGCCACCCTGCAGCTGCCCGCGATGCTGGCCCCGAGTGGCACGACGGAGCCACTCGTCCGCGATCTGACCCTCAAGTTGCGGCGCGCAGCCCAGCTCTGGCACATCGACCTCGGCGTGGGGCGCATTGGCCAGTTAACCGTCACGGCCCAAGGGACCCTCACCCCACCCGCCATCGCCCCCGGTGGCACGCCACCCACTCCGGAGGAAATGGCTCTTCGTCTGCTCCAGCTCAGCCGTCAATTGGTACCCCAGATACACCAATTTGATAGTTTTGATGATCCCACGCTGACCCTACGCTTCGATAGCCCGGCGGGCGTCGGCAATACGGCTAATTTATTATTCACCGCGCGAGCGGCTCACCGGCCTTGGGGTCAACCGATCACCCTCGGCTCCTTCGCCGCCACCACCACGCTGCGGCTGGATGGGCCTGGCCCGCGCACCTTGCGCGTGCATGCCGCCATTCATCGCGGGGCCTACCAAGGCGATTACACTTTAGAACAAATTCGGGCGATCCTGACCTTCCAAATTGCGCTGAACAAATTTTCGCTGCAACCCACCGAGGCACTGGTCGCCGCCAGCACGCTCACGGCTCTCGGCGAGCAAGCCCAAGCTCCCGTCCTCCAAGCCAATTTCGCCCACTGGCCCGCGGTGCAGATGGGGGTGGCGACGCAAATTAACGGCGAATTTATCCGCGCCGAAGTCAGCGCCCAGCTGCAGGCCCAAACCGCGCTCATCCAAGCGGAAGGCCGCGTGGCCCCCACGCTCATCAGCAGTATCCTCGGCGCACACACCCCGCGGGCGGCCTCGTTTTTTCTTTTGGCCGATCCCATCGCCTTTCGCGCGACTGCCGCCTTGGGGCCCCGCTGGAATTTCTCGCGCCTGGTCGGGCGCTTCGATGCCGGCCGCCTCAATTCGCGCGGCGTCCCCATCACCGCCCTCCGCGGCCAAATCGACCTCCAACCGACCACGTTATTCGTCCACGACGCCCAGATGGAATTAGGCGAAAATTCGGCCCACGGATCCTATGGCATGAATTTTACCACCTCTGATTATCGCATGCTCCTTGAGGGTAAGTTGCGCCCAATGGCCATCAGCGGCTGGTTTAATAGCGATTGGTGGTCTCGTTTTTGGGCCGCTCGCTTTGATTTCTCTGGTCCCGCGCCCGCCGCCCAAGTTGACGTGCAAGGCCGCTGGACCGATCCCAACCGCACCGTTTATTTTGGTTCCACTTCTGTGTCACACGCGACCATTTGGGGGGTCGATTTCGAGCAAGCGGACGCGGTAATTTTCCTTCGGCCTCATTTTACGCACGGCCTGCACGTCAAGGGCACGCGCGCTCAAGGCACGCAACAGCTCACCGGCAATTTTAAACGTTTTTCAGCCCCAGGATCGCGGGAAACCAATCGCTTTGAATTCCTTTTTGATACGCAGATCGAGCCCGCCACGTTGGGCAAAATGCTGGAGGGAAAAGCTGACGAGATGATCGCCAGCCTGCAGTTCGTCCAACCACCCCGCCTGCATGCGGAGGGGGCGATCGAAGGTCGCGGGCCCGGGGCCATCCCTAATTATACTTTCCGCGGACAAGCCGCGGGCGGCCTGCACTATTACGGTTTCCCGCTTGAAACCGCGCGCGTTGCGGGAGGCGTCACGGGGGCGGAGGTTCGCTTGGATGAAATTGAATTCACCACGGCGGGTGGGCGCGGTACGGGTAAAGCCGCCCTTTACCGGTTCGGCGATACACGCCGCCTAGGCTTTGATTTAAACGTCAACGGGACCGATCTGGCCCGCGCGATCCGCGCAGGCGAAGAATATCAGGCTAATCGTCGCGGGCAAAAAATTGCCGCGACGACGGGGAGCAAATTTATTCAACGCGCTACGGGCGGCCGCCTCGATGTGGCCCTCTCCGCCGAAGGCCAACCCGGGGACCTCGCGAGCTTCACGGGCACCGGCAATGCGGCGATCACCGGCACAGAGCTGGGGGAAATTCAATTGTTTGGCCTGCTCTCCCAAGTACTCAGCGGATTATCACTCAAGTTTTCCTCCCTGAAACTCGATTCAGCCCGCACCAGCTTTAAACTCGAGCAAGGCCGGCTCCAGTTCCCTGATTTAAAAATTTCTGGCCCGAGCGCGGCCATCGACGGGCATGGTGATTTTATGTTGGCCAATGATGCCCTTAATTTTACCGCAAAATTTAAACCATTCGCGGAAAGCGACAACCCCCTGACCGCGATAATCGGTATCGTGATTAATCCCATCACGAGCATTTTAGAATTAAGACTGAGCGGTGTCCTGACCGAACCACGCTGGTCCGTGATCGTGGGCCCAGCCGATACCCCCGCGACCACGCCGCCGTTAAGCAAGTCAGCCGGGCCCGCGGCGGTGCCGCCCTCGCGCTAAGC
>SXZN01000207.1 GCA_005787865.1 Opitutaceae bacterium
CGGCCTTTTCCCTGCAGGGCTTTGGCGCCCGCGTGCTCGTCACTGAAATTGATCCCATCAATGCTCTGCTGGCCGCGAAGGATGGCTTCGAGGTCAACACCTTGGAATCCACCCTCGGCACGGCGGATATTTACGTCACGACCACGGGTAACAAGGATATCATCACGCTCGAGCACATGCGGAAGATGAAGGATCAAGCGATCGTTTGTAACATTGGCCATTTCGATAACGAAATCCAAATTGATCGGCTGAACACTTCGGATGCGAAACGCACGACCATTAAGCCGCAATACGATCTCTATACCTTCCCGACCGGTAACAGTATTTATATGCTAGCCGAGGGTCGTTTAGTGAATCTCGGTTGCGCGACAGGGCATCCGTCCTTCGTGATGTCAGCGAGCTTCACCAACCAGACGCTCGCACAGCTCGATCTCTGGAAGAATAAAGACACTTACAAGACCGGCGTGTACCGTCTGCCGAAGTACCTCGATGAGGAGGTCGCCCGGTTGCATCTCGATAAAATTGGGGCGAAACTCACCAAGCTCTCCAAGGAGCAAGCGGAGTATCTCGGCGTTCCCTTAGAGGGACCTTACAAGCCCGAACATTATCGTTATTAATTAATGACCCAACGCCGCGGATTAATCCGCGGCGTTTTTTTATGCCCGCGAACTTAGCAGCTGGTCATGGCGTGTGACATGTTTCCGCGATTGCGTTGCCGTGACGGTGCGGCCCTGATGCAAACTTACCCCCCGTAGTCTAACGCTTTTTTAAAAATGAATGCGACCGCCGAACGTCAGGTTTATCTTACCGGTGAATGGGTGCGCGAAGCGGACGCCAAGATTTCAATTTTCGATAGCGCCATCATGCTGGGTGATTGTGTCACTGAATCTACCCGCACCTTTCGGCATCAGCCGTTTCGTTTAGATGATCACCTGAAGCGGCTCTACCAGTCATTAAAAGTCTGTCGGATTGATCCGGGGATCACCTTGGCCGAGATGCGAGCCGTGACCCTAAAATTAATGGCGACCAACCAGTCCCTGCTGGGGCCAGCTGATGATTACTGGATTGTGCACAATATTTCACGGGGCTTAAGCAAGCCCGGGCCGAATCCTGCGCAGAAAAATCCGGCGACGATCATGATTTTTAATAGTCCCATGGATTTGCGCGGCTGGAAAAAGTATTATACGCAAGGCTGTCACGCGGTGACCTCCTTCAGTCGCGCTGTTCCCGCTCAATCACTCGACGCGCGGATCAAAAATCGCAGCCGCCTATTTTATACGCTGGTTGATCAAGAGGCGCGCTTGGTGGATCCGGAGGCGCAAGTGGTCATTCTCGATATCCATGGTCACGTCTCCGAAAATAAAGGGGGCAATATTTTTGCTGTAACGGATGGGCAATTACGTACCCCGACCGCCGACAACTGTTTAGCGGGGATTAGTCGCCAGACCGTGCTAGATCTGGCGCGGTCCCTGCAGATCCCCGTCACAGAATGCTGTTTGCAGCCTTATGATTTGGCGACCGCCGATGAGGTGTTCTTCACAAGTACACCCTACTGTATCATGCCGGCCACGCGTTTCAATGGCCTGACTATTGGCAACGGTACGGTGGGGCCGGTGACCCGCCAATTGCTCGGCGCTTGGAGCAAATTAGTCGGGATGGATATTGTCGCTCAAGCGGAAGCTCAGTAGCTACGCGTTTAATCAGCTAAGAAAATCACGTCGGGTGAGCTGAGTTTAATCGCGGCCGGATACACTGAAGCCGGAAAGCGGAACACCAAGGTATTTACCCCTACGTTCGTTTCGATGGTGAATTGAGCGCCAGGCTTAATCGTCTGACCATTAAGCCAAATACTTTCAACCGCGCCGCCGAGGGTGAAGGTTGTGGCGCCCTTTTTAAGTGTTTGGAAGCGCGTGGCGGCGAAGAGGCCGCGGGCTTGCTCATGCTTAAGATAAACGGTTGCGAGTAACTGGCTCGGTAGGGTGCCATTGACCAGCGAGTTAGTGGGGACCCAATCGGGCAGGGTAAAGTCGCCCTTCGCCACGCGGTCGATCCCGAGATGACTATTTTTCGACGTCGCCTGATAGAGACGCCAGAAACGGGCGACGTCGCGTTTGGCGGCATCGTAATCTCCGGGCTTCCCGAGTTGGGCGAGAAATTTGATGAGGTCGAGTCGATCGTCGGGCAGTAACGAGTCGAGCAAGCCCGCTGGCATCAGCGAGCCCACCGCTAAGCGACTAGTAATATCTTGGGCCGGAATAGAGATTTCTTGGTTGGCGATATTGCGAATGACGAGTTCACGCTCGCTTTCTTTGATAATAAGTCCACTGACGATTTGCTGGTTCTGGGTGGTGATCGCGACTGCGTGATAGCCTTCTTTGATCTTAGAATTTGGATAGAGCAGTGATTCCCATAAATAGTCGGTGGGCGCGCTGGCGCCAATACTCGTGAGATCGGGGCCGATCTTGCCGCCCACGCCACCGATGGCGTGGCAGGCGCTGCACGCAAGATCCGCGCGCCGGTAGATCTGCTCGCCCCGGACCGCGTCGCCGTGGGCGAGCGCCGTAGTGGCGAGAGCTTGAAGTTCAGCGGGCGTCAGGGAAACGGTGGAGACGGTGAGCCCGGCGATTTGAGTCAACGCTTGGACGAGGGCGGGGTGCTGATCGCCTTCCCGCGCAAACCGCAAACCCTCCCGCGCGGCTTCGACGGATAACGTTGTTTTGGGTAGCTCTTGCGCGAGTAAATTGCCGGCGCCATTGATCTCCAGCAAACCACGCCAGAGGAGTTGCGCTTCCGTGGGTGCGGTGGCTTTTTGCAGTACGGCGAGGATCTCAGGTAGCGCCGCGGGTAAATTTAAGAGAGCGAGCGTCACCACCGCTTCACGCCGAATCGCGGGGGAGGCGGCTTGCCCGATCAGGTACTTCAGACCCGTCGTGACTTGCTCTCCGCCGATCTCGCGCAACGCGGTCAAGGCGCCGGTGCGTTCGGCGGGCGAGGTGGTCGCGCGGCCGGCGATCTCAAGTAAAGCGGGGTTAAAAGCCGAGAGTTTCCATATCCCGATGAGTTGAGCGGCATTAATTCGAATGAGCTCATGGTCTGACTGGAGTAATGCCGGGGCGAGGGTGAGTTCTCCGGCCGGGATTTTTTTCCTTAAACGGGCGGCTTGATTGAGGGCCGTGAGTGCTTGAATCGTGGCGGCATCAGTGAAGCCACCCGCATTAATTTGGGCGAGTAGTTGCTGCAGTTCCGCCCTCTCCCCGGCTGAGCCGATCAGTTCAATCCATGGGCCCGCCCCGTCGGCCGAAATTGGTTGGCGCGCGAGTAACGGTCCGAGCACTTCCGCCGCGCGCGCTGGTTCGAGCGCCTTGAGCGCAAAGCTTAAATAATGTTCGCGGCCGGTAATTTTCCAATTTCCTGATTTCACCGCAGCTAGCCAAGGATCGGCTAGTTCATTGACGGTTAGCCAGAGGGCATGGTCGATGAAAACATCCATGGGATAATTCAGCACCGCGAGGGCCTGATCCATGGCGGCGACCGAGGGGATTTTTCCTAAGGCGCGGACGGCTTCTAAACGAACACGAGGATTTTGATCGGCAACAAGCTGAGTCAGTTGCGCCAGGGCGTTCGGCATTGCTGGCGGTAGGGCCCGAACCGCCGCCGCTCGGATACCGGGATCATGGGCCGACAATAACGTGGTCAATATATTTTGCGGCGGCTGATTGAAGCTTTGGTACAGCCAGAGCGCTTGGAGCAACGCGGGCTCGGTGGCATGAGTCAGGGTCCAGCGGGCGAGTTCAGGTAATACGCTTTCAGCCCCACGCTCAATAAGCACCCGGCGTGCACTGGCCAGATGGTAATTATTAGGGGAGAGCAGCTGATCAAGCAGGGCGGGCACGGTCAACTGGGTGAAATCAGTTATGGGGAGAGGAGCCCGGCCCTTGGCGGTTACGCGCCAAATGCGACCGTGGACTTTGTCCCGCCGTGGATCACGAAAGTCGACCTCGCCGTGTTGAATAATCGGATTGCTCCAATCTGCGATGTAGAGCGCGCCGTCAGGTCCGAGTTTTACATCGATGGGCCGAAATGAATCAGCCGTGGTGCGCAAGATATCAGGCATCTGCTGAGTTACATAGCCGGCGCCTTGATCGGAGATTTTAAAGCGGACGACGCGGTTGGCCCGAAAATCATTCGTGATGAGGTCGCCTTGCCAGTCGCTCGGAAATTGGGCGCTGTGCACAATCTCGAGTCCGCAAAATTTGGAATAGCTGCCTACGCTGACGCTCTGCAGCACCCGTCGAGCCGGGCCGAGGGTGAAATAGGTGGCCCCGGGAACGCCCCAGCTGATGCCAAAACTCCCAGCCCCATCGGTGAAGAAGGATTGGCCGTAGCGATCAAATTGGTGACCCCATGAATTGACCCAGCCGCGGTAGACAATTTCCATTTTTTGATCGCGGGGATCGAAGCGGAAAACACCACCCGCGTTGAGGCGTACAAGGCCGGAGGGCGTTTCGGTATTGGTTCGCGTGTACACGGATTGGTTCATGTAGAGGCGCCCATCGGGACCCCAGTGCAGCGTGTGGAGGTTATGATGCGAATCTTCGGTGCCAAATCCACTGAGTACGACCCGTCTTTCGTCAGCTTTGCCGTCGCCATCCGTATCTTTAAGAAAAAGTAGATCAGTGCTTTGGGCCACATAGACGCCGCCGTTGCCGGGCTCCAGGCCGGTCGGTATGAGGAGGTTCTGAGCGAAGAGGGTAACTTTATCGGCGCGTCCCTGCCCGGTGGTGTCCTCGAGGATAATAATTTTATCCGTGGGCGCTTGGCCGGGTTCGATTTGGGGGTAGACAGGCGAGCAGGCGACCCACAGCCGTCCGCGGGGGTCAAAATTCATATGAATCGGTTTATCGAGCAGAGGGTTCTCGGCCCAAAGCGTGACTTCGAAACCCTCGGCGACCTCGAACTGAGGATGGGCTTGGGTCACGCGGTTTGAAATTATATTCCCCTCACGACGCGGAATGACGGGGACCTCGACTGGTTGAAGCGGGCGGAGTTTCGCGATGCGGGTTTCTTCCGCTAAAATGTTTTCATCAAATTTGGGAATCTCTACC
>SXZN01000030.1 GCA_005787865.1 Opitutaceae bacterium
ACGTCCAGCGGAGTAAAACCGGCGCCGAGAATGCTGACGCGGGAGCCGACGGGGGCGCGGGTGGCTTCCGAGCGAATAATATACCGGCTCATGATTTTCATCGTTTGGAGCGCGGTATAAACCTCGTTGGACTGCGCGCTGGTCTGATGCTCGATCATGTAGTTACAGATAAAGTAATAAGAAGCTCCGGCGCGACCGGCGGGGATCTGATAGTCGAATTCCCAAATATCGGCTCCGACCGAATTTTTGGTCATGGGATAGCTGGTGCTATCGATGATAATCCGCGGGGCAATGCTGGCGCGATCGATGCGCTTAGAATCGGGCCGGAAGCTCGCGGTGATCGTATAGATCTGGGAGGGGTTTTGCGGGACGGTTTCCGGCGTGAGGTTCGTGATCGTGAGATTGCAGCCGGTCAGCACCAGCAGCCCGAGGGCCGCGGCGAGGGCGGAAAAAAATCTGCTCGCGTGAAGGAAGGGAGTCTTATGCATTTGTTTTGTAGATAGCCGAGGCCACGTAGGCTGTTGGCAGGTCGTAAATTGACAACTTTCATAATGGTCGAGTTCCCCTCAGGGCAAGAAAAAGCGCAGCCGATATCGCCGCCCCCGTCCCCGTCACCGCTGGGCGTCTATATCCATGTCCCGTTTTGTGCGACTACTTGCGACTTTTGTGCATTTTATCAGACCGTGCCCAAAGGTGATGCGGTGCGCCGATATCTCGATGGGGTGGAGCTGGAAGCAGGCCTAGTGCCGTGGCAGGGGCGGCGGATCAGCACGGCTTTTTGGGGCGGGGGCACGCCGGGCTTATTGCGTCCGGCTGAGATCGAGCAATTAGGTCGCACGATGTTGCGGGGCGGCGAGGCGCCCGCGGAGTGGTCGGTGGAACTGGCTCCCGCCACCGTGACTGAAGATCGGCTCGCGGTGTTGCAGGCGCTCGGGGTTACGCGAATTTCGCTGGGAGTGCAAAGTTTTCGGCCTGATCTGCTTGATGCTTTGGGACGGCAGCACACGCCGGCCCAAATTTATCGAGCTTACGACCTGATTCGTGCGCGGGGTTTCGCCAGCGTTAATCTTGATCTGATGTTTGCGTTGCCCGGGCAGACCGAAACTCAATGGCGGGCCGATCTCGATGAGGCGCTCCGGCTCGCGCCGGATCATCTGTCCACCTACTGTTTAACTTTTGAGGAAGACACCGCGCTCTGGGTTAAATTATCACAGGGCAAGGTGAAGTTGGACGTCGAGAAGGAGGCCCTTTTTTATCAACACACGTGGGATTATCTGCGTGCGGCGGGCTACGCTCAGTACGAGGTGTCTAATTTTTCGCGCCCGGGGCAGGTCTGCCAGCACAACCTTAACACGTGGAATATGTATGAGTGGGTCGGGCTGGGGCCTTCGGCGGCTTCGCAGGATACGGGTTGGCGGAGCAGTAATCCGGCCGATCTCGGTCAGTGGTTGGTTGACGTGGAGCGCGGGCAGCGGGCGACTAGTGATCGCGTCGCCTTGACGCCGGATTTGCTGGCCGCGGATGCGGTAATTTTTGGGCTGCGAATGAATGCCGGCGTTTCGCTACCGCATTTACAACGTCGCTTTCCGGCGGCGCCGTGGGCGCAGTTGCACGATGCATTGCCCGAATTTATGGCCGAGGGGTTGCTGGAGGCCACGGTGGCCGGACAAATTAGTCTGACGGACCGCGGGCGCTTACTCGCTGATGCGCTGGGCGCGGAAATTCTTGAAGCTTTTGCGACTTCCGTAAAAACATCATCGCCATGATCTCCCGCTCTCCACGATTGCTCGGCCTGATTTTGCTGCTGTTGGTTGGCGTAGTTGGTTGTCAGTCCTCGAGGCCAGTGGTCCCACCACTGGTGGCGCGATTTTTTCTCGAAGTCCGGCCGGGTGAAGGCGGCGTACCGCTGACGCTGCCGGTGAGCGGCGTGCTGATCACGGTTAATGCGAAACCCGTGATCGTCGAAAATGACCTCGTCAACGCGGAGATCGCGCGAGTGGATCTAGGGCCCTGTTTGCTGCTCCAGCTTACCCCGGCCGCGAGTCGCGATCTCTATCGATTGTCGGTCGCCCAGCAGGGGCAGCGGCTCGTGTTGGTCTTAAATGATGTGCCGGTAGGCGCGCGGCGGCTCGAACCGGCGATGGCGGCAGATGGAATATTAATTTTTATTGAGACGCCGGTGACTGATTTGGCTGAGCAAGTGGCTCGGCTCAAGCATACTTCAAAGGCGATCGCGGCGGCGGCGCGGTCAGCCCCTTGAGTCATGATCGAGCTATGGTTTAGGGCTAAATTCAGCGCGGCCTCGGTCGGGTGGCTTCGGCAGGCCGCGGCTAGCCGCGGCTGTTTGCTCGGGCTCAGTTTTTTCGTGGCACCATTTAGTTTGGCGCAACGGTTGGAGCTGACTTGGCCGACGCCCAATCGAGCTTGGGAGCAAGGTCGCGGTAGCGCGGCTTGGGTCCAGCCCACGGTGTCGGGCGATCCGGAGTCCGGTCTTTTTGGCTGTGTGCGGAGTGCTGGCGGACAATTTCACGAAGGACTCGATATTAAACCCGTGGGTCGCGATGCGCGCGGTGAGCCCACCGATAAGATTTTTGCCGCGCTACCGGGGGTGGTGCGCTATATCAGCACCAAGCCTGGGGAAAGTAATTATGGCCGCTATATTGTCATCGAGCATCCGGGCGTAACGCCGGCGGTTTTCACCCTTTATGCCCATCTGGCTAAAATTGAACCGGGGGTTGGGGTGGGGAGCAATGTCCAGCTGGGGCAGGTGATTGCGACGATGGGTCGCAGTGCCGGGGGTGGGGGCATTCCGGTGGAGCGGGCGCATCTGCATTTTGAGATCGGGCTGATGGCGACGACTGGTTTCTCGTCTTGGTATACGTGGAAAAAATTCGGCAGTACCAACGAGCACGGGCTGTGGAACGGCATGAATTTAATGGGCCTCGATCCACTCGATTTTCTCCGGCAATGGCGGGAGCGCCGAGTGGATAATCTTCAGCAATATTTTGCGAATATGCGGAGCGTCGTGCGCGTGCGCGTCGTGACCACCCGAACCCCAGATTTTATCCGGCGTTATCCAGCGTTGCTCCGCAAGCCGTTGCCGCTGGGGTTTGTCTCGGGCTGGGAAATTGAGTGCAACGCGACGGGCCTCCCGTTTGCGTGGACGCCGCTCGGTCCGGCGGAGGTCGCGGGGTTACGATCAGAGTCGGTGCACATTAGGTCAGTCGAAGCGGCGAGCGTCCGGGCCTATCGTTGCAAATCATTGGTCAAGCAGCGCGGCTCGAGCTATGGGCCCGGCGGAGATTTGCAGACCATGCTGCAGCTGATTTTTGGACTGCGGTGAGGCTGAGCCCTGGCGGGTCAACTCTGCGGCTTGAGCTGATGGATCAGTTTTTGAAACTCCGGTTTAGATTTCAAGCCCTCGAGGTCGGGGTCCTGCTGCATCCAGTCGAGATCATCGTAGCCTAACGAAATTGCCGTGCGCAGGGCGCGGAGGGCATCGGGGCGTTTTTTGCACAAGGCTAAGCTGCAGGCTAAATTATAATGGGCGGTGGGGTTAGCGGGTTCGAGCCGTACCAGTTTGCGATCCATGCGTAAGCCATCGACGATGCGGCCGGCTTTCGTGTAGAGCCCGCCGAGCAGGCCGACGACCTCGGTGTAGCCGGGGCAGCGTTGATGGACGGCTTCGAAGAACTGAATTTCGAATTGTGAATCGTGTTTAGCGGGACGGAGCATGTTATTTTTTACGATGGTGAGGGCAGCGGCCGCTCGAGTGAAAGGCGATGCACTGGGCGCTCACTTGCAGACGTTGGGCGATCGGTTTGAGGCCGAGTTTCAAAGCGACCGTGCTGCCATACCATTCCATAAAAGGCGCATTAATTTCGGAGATTCTGTGGCAATCAACGCACACCACTTGGGCTACTTCCGTGGCGCCGCTGCTGGTGGCAAAATAAAATTTCTCGCCAGAGCCAATATCAACTTCGCGTAAAAGGAGGCAGGCGGTCATGAGAGGCAGCGTGCGGTACACTGTGGCGCGCGAGACCGAGTCATCGAGTGCGCGGGCCTGATCGAGGAGTTGCTCGGCGGTGAAATGCTCGGTTTGCGCCAAGGCGGCGGCAAAAATGGCGAGGCGTTGATTAGTTACCCGGAGCCCTCGGCTGGCCAGATAGGCTTGGAATTTTTCGCGGGCAACAACGTGACTCACGGCGGCAATGTCGGGGCGGCACTTTCGTGCTGTCAACTCGGAAGCGGGGGAGGCGGGGCGGCCGGGGGACGGTTTACTCTGGGGCGGTGTAACGGGTGTTACCGCCGAACTGTTGCCAACGACGAGCGACGCTGCGGCTGAGGCCCAGCGCTAACGCCGCGAGCAAGCTACTGGCTAGAAAAGTATAGCGATAATCACTCCCCAGTCGATCGAGCAGGGCGCTCAGGAGTGGGCCCAGACCCATATTAAAGATGGCCGCAATCAGACTGCCCGCGGCGGCGAATTGGGCGAATTTTAATTTGGGGTAGAGCATTTGACCAATGGCGGCCGTGCCGGTGAAGAAAACTCCCGAAACAATCCCGTGGGCGAGGAGCACGATGCCATAGGACGGCTGATCGTGCACCCAGACGAAACCGGCCAACATCAGGGCGGCATAGAGTAAAAGAGCCCCTTGCCCGACGCGAAGCGGGTGGTAGCGATCCGCTAGCCAGCCGAGCGGAAAGGATAAGCCAAATGAGGTCAGAAAAGTTATCGCGAGATATTTACCATAAATCTCCATCGTCATTCCGTAGCTTTTCGCGGTATAAATGGCGAACGTGTTGACCGGAAGAAAGGCCGCGTTGGCCAAAGCGATAAAGGAAAAGACCCACAGATAATAAGGTTTCGATAAGCAATCGCGGAAATAAGCGCCCATCGCCTCAACCACAAGAGGTCGGCCCGGGGTGGTGGGCGGCGGCGGCGGATAGTCCCCTTCCTTGATCCGCAAGCACATCACCGAAAAACCAACGCCATAAATAAGTCCCACGGTGGCTAAAATAATCGAGTAGCTGGTCTCCGCGTGGCCGATGATTTTCCAGTTAAATAAAATACCCGCCCCCAGCCCCACGGCGCGGAAGAGGCCGTAAAAACGACCGAGCCACGCGCGCGGCACGACATCGTTGGTCAGTCCATTAAAGAGCGCGTTGGAAATGACTACCCCGATTTCGAAAACAATCCAGCAAGCCCCCATGGTCCAGAGGATGGTCTGGTTGACATTAGCGGGGTCGCCGCCGCTCCAGCGGTGGATGGCCCGCCCGATCGCGGGGCTGTAGGCTAGGCCTAACATGGCGAGCGTCACAAAAGGCGTGGGCCATAAAAGAAAAGGCAGACGTCGTCCCCGGCGACTCCGGTGACGATCGCTCCAATAACTAACGATCGGACCAACAAAGAAAATAATTGCTTGGGGGATGGTTAGGAGAAAAAATTCCGGTAAAAAAATCACTGGCTTGATGCTTTTTGAGCATTAGCTGGGTAACGGGGACCGCTGATCTTTCGCGCAGCATGTAGGCGAAATCACCGAATAGCAGCCAAGTGAACAGCAGCGCGAGTCCGGCTGTCGTGTAGGTCAGGGTACCGACGGACCAAGTTTTTTGGTCAGCGGGAGGGGGCAAATGAGCTGAAGTCATCGGGCAGGGCAGATTCGGAAAATGGGGGCGAGGATAATTAATCGGCGCAAGCTGCTTCGCAAAAAATAATTAAGGGCAGGCTCGGCGCGACAGGGGTAATCACGTTAAGGCGTGCGGAAAAATACCCTGATCGGCAAGAGCGTTGTAGCCGATTTCACCGCCGGGGTGCCGCGCTTGTGGACCGGCGCGAAGCTAGCGCTGGGGCGAGCCGGCTGGGCCGGGCGGCGGCGGAATATCGCGACCGTGCATTGACTCAGTCCCGCGGGCGAACATTCACTTGCAGGATGATTGTGGGAGTTCAGCCCATGGCCGGTTTCGATAAACTTCTGCACTATAAAGTGCCGGAAGCATTACGCGCGGAAATACGAGCGGGCTCGCTGGTACGAGTACCGATTAGTGCGCGTCTTCACCTTGGTTTAGTGATGGAGCTGAATGCTCAGCCCGATTGTGCGCCCGAGAAATTAAAGTTAATCAGTAACATTCTGCATGATTATCCTGCCCTGACTCCTGATCTGCTGGGGCTCGCTCGGTGGATGCACACTTACTACGCCGCCCGAAAGGAGACGGTATTGGAGGCCATGATTCCCGCGGCCGTACGCGACGGGGCGCGGTTGAAAACCGAAAAATATCTCAGCCTCGCTCGTAGCCTGACGGCTGAAGAGTTAGGCCGGCTCCGGAAGAAGGCGCCGCAGCAGGCCCGCTTGGGGGAATTTCTCCAAGGGCTGAGCCAGCCCGTAAAAAAATCTCTCGTGCTCACGCGACTTGATCTCACCGCGGCGGTGGTGACGGTGTTGCTCAAACGGGGTTTAGTCCGGGAGGAAACGCGTTCCGTGGAGCGCGTCGCCTACGCTGATAACTGGACCGGAGGCGAAGTGGTGACGGGTTTGCCCCCTAAACTTAATGCCGAACAGGCCACTGTGGTGCAGGCGCTCAGCACTAGCCTGACGGCGGGAAAATTTGCCGTTCATTTGCTGCATGGCGTGACGGGTTCAGGTAAAACCGAAGTTTACCTCCGCGCGGTCGAGCAGGTCCTCGCCGCCGGGGGTAGTGCGATTTATCTCGTCCCCGAGGTGGCCCTCACGCCGCAGACCGTGGCCCGCTTGCGGGGGCGCTTTGAATCGGCGGGGCACAAAACCGTGGTTTGGCATAGCCACCTCGGGGAGGGCGAGCGCCTCGATGGTTGGACGGCATTGGCTTCGGGGCAGGCGCGAGTGGTGGTGGGAGCGCGGTCGGCGGTGTTTGCGCCGGTGCAAAATTTACAGCTGATCGTGGTCGATGAGGAACATGAGCCCGCGTATAAGCAGGATGAGACGCCGCGTTACCACGGGCGGGATGTGGCCGTCTATCGGGCAAAATTAGCGGGCTGTGTTTGCCTGCTCGGTTCGGCCACTCCTTCATTGGAATCCTGGGCGAACGTCCAGGCGAGTAAATATCAGCTCGATGTTCTGACGAAGCGGGTCGATGACAAAAAATTACCCGATATTCACGTGGTGGACATGCGGATCGAAATAGTGCGGCAACGGGGATTGGTAACCCTTTCGCGCTTACTCGTTGATCACATGCACCGGCGCTTCAAGCGCAAAGAGCAGATTATTCTTTTTATTAATCGCCGCGGCTATTCCTCGAGTATGCAGTGCCGAAAATGTGGGCACGTGGAACAGTGTCCGCATTGCAGTGTGTCGATGACTTATCACCGTGCCGATGAGACGCTGAAATGTCATCTCTGCGGTCATGCCCGAGGGGCGCCGGCGGTTTGTCCGGCCTGTGCGGCGCCCGACATCCGTTGGCGTGGACTCGGCACGCAGCGGGTGGAGGAGGCGGTCCGGCGGGTATTACCGCGAGCGCGGCTGGAGCGAATGGATGCCGATACCATGGCGAAAAAGCATCTCTTCCGGCAAATTCTCGGCGATTTTCGCGCCGGTAAAATTGATGTGCTGATCGGCACGCAAATGATCGGCAAGGGCCTGGATTTTCCGAACGTTACGCTCGTCGGTTTAGTCGATGCGGATCTTTCCATGCATGTGCCCGATTTCCGCGCGAATGAGCGGACCTTTCAATTGCTGGTGCAGGTCGCGGGTCGGGCAGGTCGCGGCGATCGGGCGGGGGAGGTGGTGGTGCAGTCGTTCACGCCTAAGTCAGAGGCGATTCAGTTCGCCCGGCAGGCCGATTATAATGGGTTTGCGGAAGGTGAGCTCGCGATGCGCAAAAAATTTAATTATCCGCCCTACCGCCATCTCATTCACCATATTTTTCGCGGTCCCAATCAGGAGAAAATAAAATTTTTTGCGGAGCACTGGGTCAAGCAAGTCGAGCAAGCCTTGGGGGGCATCGTGGAAATCCGTGGACCCGCCCCGGCGCCCATCGAAAAAGTGAAAGATGAATATCGTTACCAGATTTGGTATTTTTGTGCCCGCACCACGGCGGTGGTCCCCGCGTTAGTGCGTTTGCAGGGCACCGTCAAATGGCCGGACGATGTGATCCAAGTGCTCGACGTTGATCCGATGAGTCTGGTGTAAAGGCGTCGCGGGATTTCGCGATCAGTTTAAGGCGCAGCGTGCGGGGGGTGGACATAAATTCGCGCGGGCCGCCGGGGGAAATAATTTCGTCTCGGGCTGCGGTCGGTGGATTGAGCAACCGACCGACGGCAGAAAGTTGTTCCTCGACCTCGCCGGTGCAGCGCTCGAGTTACGGCAGATTGAGGCGCCGCGGTTCGAGTAACCAAGCGGTGGGTGGGTTGGGACTCGGCGTACCGGGGCGCAGTAGGGCCATCGACCGGACCCATTTGGCGGCGTGCAAGAGGCACGCCATGCGTTGATGGCCGGCGGTGCTGCGCGGAAAATATTGCCAGCGCACGGGCTCGGACATGGCGAGAGGGAAATCCCAGTGCCGGAGTAAGGACGCGCCTGCCTCGGCTTGGGTAAAGCCCAGCAAGGCTCGTTCATGTTCACAGGCTTCGCGCGGGTAACCATGATTGTTCAAGCGGCAATCCGGATGATTGCGCAGCACCCACTTATCGACCGCGAGCAAGCCGACGCAGTGGAGCAGGCCTACGGTATAAGCGATATCACGCTCTTCCCCCACGACGGCGGCCGAATGGTATGCCGCCGGACTGAAATTGTACCGCGCACGTGGTCGCCTCTGCGCCATCCAGCGCCTAAACGAGGCAAACTCGCCCGAATCACCTCAGCCGCCACCGGAACGTATTCCGCCATCTTGAGCTCGCGCTGGCCGGGCGGTGGGGGGGTGGGGCATCTATTTCCGCGTTGCCAAAAACGAAGGCGTGACCGTTGCTGCTCGCTATGGGAAAGCAGTCACAAGTCAGTTGGGGTGGGCGTTTCTCGGCGGGTACCGCCGAGTTGATGCTACATTTTAGCGAATCGGTCAGTTTTGACCATCGCCTCGCCCCGTTCGATATCCAGGGAAGCCAAGCTCATGCCGCCATGTTGGCGCACGTGGGTTTAATCAAGCGGCGCGAACGAGATGCGATTCATCGTGGCTTAGAAGCCATTCTCAATGAGGTTAAAAAGGGCAAATTTAAATGGTCCCAGCAGCTGGAAGATGTGCACATGAACATCGAACAGGCGCTGACCAAGCGCGTGCCGGCGGCCGCTAAATTGCACACGGCGCGGAGCCGGAACGATCAAGTGGCGACGGATATGCGGCTGTATTTCAAGGCCGCCTGTGCGGAGGTCATCGCCAGCTTGCAAGCAGCGCAGCGGGCCATCCTCGCAGTGGTTAAAAAAGAAGGAAACGTGTTGCTGCCGGGTTACACTCATTTGCAGCGGGCGCAGCCGGTGTATCTGGCGCATCATTTTTTTGCTTACCTAGAAATGTTGGAGCGGGATGCGGCGCGTTTCGCCGTGGTGGCTGACCATGCTAATTGGTGTCCGCTCGGCTCCGGCGCGATCGCGGGCACCACGTTGCCAATTGATCGGGAATATACGGCTGAGTTGCTGGGTTTTGTGGACGCGCAAGGTCGGCCCCGGGTGACCCAAAATAGTATGGATGCGGTCAGCGACCGAGACCTCTACATCGAATTTGCCTCAGCTTGCGCCCTCGTGGGGGTACATTTCTCGCGACTCGCCGAGGACTTGATCTTGTGGTCGAGCCAAGAGTTTAAATTTATCGAATTGCCCGATGCTTTCTGCACGGGCTCGAGTCTGATGCCGCAGAAGAAAAATCCTGACTCGCTCGAATTGTTGCGGGGGAAATCAGCGCGGCTGCAGGGCAATCTGCACACTTTGCTGACGTTGGTTAAAGGGCTCCCGTTGACCTATAATCGCGATTTGCAGGAGGACAAACCGCCGGTGTTTGATAGTCATGATCAAACGGTGCTGTGCCTGGCGGTGCTGGCCGGAACGGTGACTGGTTTGAAAATGCAGCAGGCTAAATGTGCGGCCGCGGTCGCCGACCCCGCGTTGTTGGCGACAGATTTAGCGGATTACCTCGTGCGGCGGGGCGTGGCCTTCCGCGCCGCCCATTATGCCGTTGGCGCCGTGGTCAAGTTGGCGGAAAAGCAAGGCGTGCCCCTTAATCGACTGACTAACGCCGAGGTAAAAGCGATTCATCCCGCTTTGGGTTCGGACTGGACGACCGCCTTTGATCTTTCGGCCGCAATGGCGCGGCGCAAAGGCACGGGTATGCCGGGCCCGGCGCAGATTGCGCGGCAGTTCCAACGCTGGCAGAAGCTCTTGGGGTAAGCGGGAGGGCTCGCGGTCGCGCGTTTTAACCGCCATGTCTGTTATTCGTATTCTCACGGACCGAGTGGCCAATCAGATCGCGGCGGGCGAAGTGATTGAACGGCCCGCGGCCGTGGTGAAGGAATTGGTCGAAAATTCTTTGGATGCTGGCGCCACGCGCGTAGAAGTGGAATTTCGGGCCGGTGGCCGGGCGCTGATCCGCGTCACCGATAATGGCTGCGGGATGACTCAGGAGGATGCCTTGCTCTCCCTCGAGCGGCACGCGACTAGCAAGTTAGTGGAGACAGCTGACTTGGACCGCCTCGGCACTTTCGGGTTTCGAGGCGAAGCGGTCCCCTCAATTGCGAGTGTCTCCCATTTTGAATTACAGACGCGCGTGGGAAGCGCCGCGGCCGGCACCGAGATTGTGATTAATGGCGGAAAATTTGTGCACGTGCGTGAATGCGGTCTGGCCCCGGGCACGCGCATTACCGTGTCGCATTTGTTTAACTCCGTGCCGGCGCGGCGGAAATTTTTAAAAACGGATGCCACCGAGTCGGCGCACATTATTCAGACGGTCCGCTTATATGCCCTCGCGTGTCCCGCGACGGCTTTTGTGTTGATTGAGGATGGCCGCGTGCTGTTTCAGTCGCCGGTTTGTACCACGCTAGCGGAGCGCGTGGGGGAGATTTTTGGCCGGCAATTGGTGGCTGATTTGCTGCCGGTGGCGATGGCGGAGACCGGTCTGAAATTGAGTGGGCTGATTGGTAAACCCGGCGTTAATCGATCCACGCGTCACGAATTGCTGATGTTCGTAAACCGACGGCCGGTTGATAGCCGGACGCTTAATTACGCTTTAATTGAATCCTATGCTACGGCCCTCGCGAAAGGCCGTTATCCGGTCGCCGTATTATTTCTCGAACTGGATCCGGCCGCGGTCGATGTGAACGTGCATCCGGCCAAGCGCGAGGTGCGCTTCCGCAGTGAAGGCGCCGTGCGCGGTTTTGTGATTCGGGCAGTATTGCAGCGATTACGCGAGTGGGGCGCGCCGGCCCCCAGAGTGGAACCGGCCAGCGCGGGGCCAGTTCACCCGGTTGCGTCGGAGGTAATGCCGGGCGATCCGGTGAGCTTGGCCGCTCCCGCAACCGTGAACCTGCCGCCAACCGCGTTTGTGGTTAAGCCGCCCGCGCCGCACTCCGCGCCAGCCATCGTCAGAACGGCTGCCGCCCCTTTAAAGGTGAGCGCACCGAGCGCCTCTGCGGCGTTGCTGGGCTGGCGCTTTCTGGGGACCGCGCATAGCGACTATGCCTTGTGGGAAACGCCGAGCGGTTTGATGGTCTTGGATCGACGGGCCGCGCATGAACGGGTGTGGTTCGAGCGTTTAGAAATGCAATTTAAGCAAGGAGCGGTTGCGAGTCAGCGTCTGCTCTTTGCGATCCCGGTGGAATTTGACGCCATTGCGAGTGCCTTGTTAACCGACCAGCTCGCTTTTTTGCAATGCCATGGGTTTGCGGTCGTAGAATTCGGGCGTAATTTTTTCCGCATTGAGGCGGTGCCGGTTTGGCTGGAATCAAGTGATGCCGTTATTTTTTTGCGCGATATCATCGGCTTGATGCGCGACGGGCAGCTCGATGGGAAGAACCTTGATTTAGCCCGGACGGCCTTAGCCCAACTCGCAGCCCAGCAAGCGGTACGGTTGCCGATTAGCCATAACGAGACCGAGGCACTGGCGCTCGTGGCCCAACTTTTCGCCTGCACGCAACCCCATACGAGTCCGGCTGGTCGGCCAACCCATTTTGAATTGAGTCGCGCTGAATTGCTGCGGCGGTTTCAGCGGTAAGCTTAGTTAGTGTTCACCCAATCGTCATGTGGGCCCGATATTCCTAACTTGCCTGCCGCAACGGCACGATTTGTGATCTATTCCCTCCATGCCTGTCAAAAGCAAAGCGAGTCAGTCGGCTAGTCGTGCTCCCCACCCAGCAGTAAAACCGCCGCCGGTGGATCTGCGTCCGCTGATTGAACGGCATTTGATCTCAACCTTAGCGCGGCATCCGGCCTCGGCGACCCCGCTCGACTGGTGGGTCGCGACCGCGCTCGCGGTACGGGATACGATTCATGAGCGCATGATTGCGACGCAGCGGCGGCATAATGAGAAAAATGTCCGCCGGCTTTATTATTTCTCGCTCGAGTATTTGATGGGTCGACTATTCGGAAATAATTTACTTGCGACGGGTTTGCTGGATGCGGCGCGCGTTGCGCTCGAAGCCTTGGGTCAGGATTTCGAGCAAATTCGCGAGGCCGAGGCCGATATGGGGTTAGGCAATGGCGGGTTGGGTCGTTTGGCGGCCTGCTTTCTCGATTCGCTCGCGACGTTAGATTATCCTGCGCTGGGCTACGGGATTTATTATGAATTTGGCCTCTTTAAACAGGCCTTTCAGCAAGGCCATCAAGTCGAGCGCCCTGATAATTGGATAATTTTTGGCAGTCCTTGGGAAGTGGTGCGGCCAGAATATGCGCAAGAAGTGCGTCTCTTTGGTCGCGTGGAAAATGTTTTTGATGACCGCGGGAATGCTCGTCCCCGCTGGGTAGATACGAAGACCATCTTGGGCGTGCCGCATGATATTCCCATCGCCGGCTACGGGACCACGACAGTTAATCTGCTGCGGCTCTGGGCTTCCAAATCAACGGAAGATTTCGACCTCGAGGCTTTTAATCGCGGTGGTTACGTCGAGGCCGTACGGGAAAAAGCCATCGGCGAAACCGTCTCGAAGGTGCTTTACCCGAACGATAAAACTGAAAACGGCAAAGAGCTGCGGTTAATGCAGCAGTATTTTTTTGTGGCGTGTTCCTTGCGCGATATCATTCGTCGCCATTTCCGCCAGCCGACCAACTCATGGGATAATTTTTCGGACAAGGTCGCCGTTCAGCTTAACGACACTCATCCCGCCATCGCGATCGTCGAATTGCTGCGAATTTTATTGGATGAGGAAAATATGGCGTGGGACGCCGCTTGGGCCATTACGAGCCGGACCTTTGCTTACACGAATCACACCCTTTTGCCCGAGGCCCTCGAGAAATGGACCGTGGGACTCTTTGAGCGACTTTTGCCCCGTCATTTGCAGATCATCTATGTCCTCAATGAGCAACTGCTGCGGGCGGTCGAGCGGCAATGGCCCGGTGATAATTGGAAAAAAACCGCCTGCTCCCTGATTGAAGAAAATGGCCATAAGCAAGTGCGCATGGCGAATCTCTCCGTCGTTGGCTCGCACGCCGTCAACGGCGTGGCAGAGATTCACACGGCATTATTAAGGCAGAATCTTTTTCCGGAATTTAACGAACTTTACCCCGGTAAATTCCAAAACAAAACCAATGGCATCACCCCGCGCCGTTGGTTGCTGAAGAGCAACCCGCGCTTAGCGGCACTGCTGACGCGAAAATTGGGGCGGGCGGATTGGGTGCGTAATCTTGATTTGCTGCGGGGCCTAGAGGAATTTGCCAATGAGCCGGCTTTTCAACGCGAGTTCATGGCGATCAAACGGGCTAACAAGGTCGATTTAGCTGCAGTCATCAAAACGGAGTGCGGCTTGGTGGTTTCACCGGATGCTATTTTCGATGTGCAGATCAAGCGACTGCATGAATACAAGCGGCAGCATTTGAATTTGCTGCACATCATGACGCTGTATCGTCGCTTGCTGCAGAATCCCTCGCTCGATTTGGTACCCCGCGTCTTTATTTTTGGGGCGAAAGCTGCGCCGGGCTATGACTTGGCAAAAAATATTATACGCGCTATCAATGTGATTGGGGCCCATATCAATGCCGACGAGCGCATCGGTGGTAAACTGAAGGTGGCGTTCTTGCCCAATTATCGCGTGTCACTCGCGGAGAAAATTATTCCAGCCGCCGATCTTTCGGAGCAGATTTCAACCGCGGGTAAAGAAGCCTCGGGCACGGGGAATATGAAGCTCTCGCTCAATGGGGCGCTGACGATTGGCACGCTCGATGGGGCTAATGTGGAAATTCGGGACGAAGTGGGGGCCGATAATATTTTTATCTTTGGCCTGACGGTGGAAGAAGTGGTCGCGCTCACGGCTAAAGGCTACTGTTCGCAGGATTACTATCAGGCGGATGAAGAACTGCGCGCCA
>SXZN01000031.1 GCA_005787865.1 Opitutaceae bacterium
ATGCGCTGATTTTCAACTAAACGGTAATTGTAACCGCGCATTTCATTGAGTGAGGCAATCGCCATATCACAGGGGCAATAAGCGTAGTGCATCGTTGGCCGATAGACCGCTTTGCCATTTTTCCAGACCGTTAATTTATCCGAAATCGTGAAGGCTTCACCGTGGCGCACCACCATGCCTTGGATGCTGTAATTAGGCACCCAAGTCCGTACCCACAGGTTAATTCCCATCCGGGCGATGCAGATCTGGTTTTTCGGACCAGACTTATGCTGATAGGCGTATTGCGGCAGTTGCTTTTCATGCGTGCCCCAACCGAGCTCGGAAGTCGTGGTCCCTTCCTCGCGGAAACCCTCGATGCTCCAGGTATTGACGAATTCATCGACCTGTTTTGGGCGGTTGGTGACTTGCGTGTCGCGCTCGCTGCAATGAATAACCTTAACCCCTAATTCTTGCGCCAGGCGGTTGAACTGACCGGTGGCGGTGAACTCTTTAATATTCTCGGCGGAACGACCCTTGCGCTTCTTGTCGGCCAGCAAGCTCTGCCCGATATCAATCAAGCCCTCCTTCGTGAAATGAGAAATCAAACCTGGGTTAGCCCCGTGCTCAATGACGGCGGTTGCGCCCTTGGTCTTCCACTTTGCCGTCATGCGACGGAGGTTCATGTGGCGCCAATAGAGGGTTTTTTCCGTGGGGTGCTTACCGCCGGCGTAGGGATCCCACAATTCCGTGGAGGTATTGATATACATGACGCCGTGATCACGGCACCATTGCAGGATCTCGAGGGCGTCGATATTCCAAGCCAAGTCGATCAACAGATCGCCTGGACCGACATGCTTGGCGAGCAGCGTGCTCATATTGTCTTCGGTGACGCGATCACGCACGAAGCGCACGCCTTTCGCCGTCCACGGCTTTAACTTGGCCGTGCGGTTTTCGAAATCCATAATCGTGACATTCTTCGCCGGCACCTTGATGTGCTTGAAAAGAATGGGCAGAGTGCACTCGGCTACTGCGCCGTAGCCCACGAAGAGGATTTTATTTTGGAAGGTAGTCATTGGTCAGTACTTTGACGCCGTGAGGGCTGGTGATGGGCGTTGGCCCAAATTTAGGTTAGCACTGGGCTCGCGGCAATAAAGTGACCTTCACTTTGTTTGAGCGTAGCGCGACAGCGCAAGAATTTTTCGGGGCCGATCAGGAATGTTACGCTCCCCGACCACTGCAGCCGAATCACTCACTCTTGTTATAATTCACGTAACCATCGGTCAAATCGGTGGCCAGCAAACGAAAAGTAGCTTTGCCCAGATGCAAATTCAGCGTAACGGTAAAGCGCCGGGCGCGGACAATTTCTTTCCATTGCGGCTTCAATTCAGGCTGCGGCTTCCCGGCAATCATCGCCGGAGTATCATTGTAAAAAATATCGAGCTTCGCTTCGATCAGCTTGGCCCCCGCGTAACCCGCGGCGTCAGCCAACCGACCCCAATTGGGGTCTTCCCCAAACCACGATGATTTAACGAGCAGTGAATTACCGATCGCGCGGGCTACTTTTTCTGCATCCTCCGAGGAAGCCGCCCCGACCACTTCTACTTCAACCACCTTGGTGATTTTCTCGCCGTCGGAGACAATCTTATCAGCCAAGGCCTCGCACGCCTTCCAGACCGCTTCCGCAAAAAGCACCCGCAATTCCCGCGGACTTTTATCGCCAACGCTAACCCCGGAATGACCATTAGCCAAAATGAGTACCGTGTCATTGGTGCTCATATCCCCATCGACCGTAATGCAATTAAAGGTGCCGGCTACCGCTTCCGAGAGCGTTTTTTGCAGAAAACTACGGGGCACGGAAAAGTCGGTCGCCAAAAAGGCCAACATCGTCGCCATATTGGGCTGAATCATGCCCGCGCCTTTCGCCATGCCGGCGACAAAATGCTTTTTCCCGTCGTAAGTGAAGCTGACGGTGACGGTCTTCGCCCGGGTGTCAGAAGTGAGGATAGCGCTAGCGCCCTTATTACCGTGCTCAGGCGTGCGCCCTTTCTCCGTGACGGCGCGCTCGAGCCCTTTAAGCAATCGCGGCATCGGCAGCGGTTGGCCAATGCGGCCAGTGGAACAGACAAAAAAAGACGTGGGCTTTAAATTGAGTGAAGCAGCGGCGCGCTGGGCGGTCGCTTGAGCATCAGCTAAACCTTCCGCCCCAGTACAGGCATTGGCATTACCCGAATTAGCGATAATTCCATGAAACGGACCACCCTCGGCGAGATATTTTTGACAAAGCAGCACCGGCGGCGCCTTGACGGCATTTTTAGTAAAGGTGCCAGCGGCCGTGCAGGGACGCAGCGAAAAAAGCAGCGCGAGGTCGAGCCGCTTGAGATCTTGCTTCTCACGAATGTCGCAGGGTACGCCCGCGACCTCAAAGCCCGGAACGTCCGTAATGCCAGGCGTATCTAAAGTAACGATCAGTGGGGTCATGGAAACTGGGGGGATAATTAAATGAGGCCGGCGGTTTCCGTAAAACCGCACCAGAGATTCATGATCTGCACAGCCTGACCGCTGGCGCCCTTAACGAGATTATCGAGCGCGGAGGTTAAAATAAAATTACCCGTGCGGACATCATGGACCGCAGAAATATCCACCCGATTACTGCCGATGACATGCGCCGTATCCGGGGTCGTCCCCGTGGGTAAAATCGCCACAAAAGGCCGCCCAGCGTAAGCGGTCCGCCAGGCTGTATAAAGCTGATCAATGGTCGCCCCAGCGGTGGCCGGAACCGTGATGGTAGTCGCAATACCTCGCCGCATCGGCGCGAGATGAGGATTAAATTGCACCACGACCTTAGCGCCTGACGCGCCGGTCAATTGCTCCTCAATTTCGGCGAGATGCCGATGCTGCGTCAAGCCATAGGCTTTGGCGCTTTCCGCTCTCTCGACAAAAAGATATTGTTCTTCGGCTTTTTTACCGGCGCCACTGACCCCACTAAAGGAATTCACCACGATGTGCTCGCGACTGACTA
>SXZN01000208.1 GCA_005787865.1 Opitutaceae bacterium
ACTGGTTGTTTCATGGTCGGGTAGGCCCCGGCTACGAGCCCGCCGGCCCAAGATTTTTTTGCGGCTAAAGTCGCGGCGCCGTTGGATCACAACTCCATCGGTCACGGTGATATGACTAATCGCCACCGCGCCTATGCCGCGTAGCGCGATGCGGAGGGACGGGCGGGAGGTGGTTAAGGGCACCGTGAATTCACGTTTGCACTTTGAGCGGGGCCGCGCGGTTTGGGCACGGAATTCCATCGTGAATCGGCTGGCTAATTCGCGCCACAGGCCGTCGGGGCCCAGTTGTTCGACTACAATTTTTTGCGCCGCGGGCGCAAAATTATGCACCATGATTTGCAACTGCCACGCGCCACAAACAGGGGTGCCCTCGGCGATGATGGCGGGGTTTCGGCCGGCCGCTTTTAACCACTCCCGCCATGCCTTGAGGCGGTGGGCATCCGTCTGAAGCATCTTTTCATTGGGCCCGCATAGCTGTGGGGCGCGCGTCCGAACCCACATGGCGCGGGCGGCCGTGCGACCAGTTTGGAGGGCTTGGGCAAACTCGGCGGCGGTAATTTTAAGCTGTGCCAAATAAGTCGTCGCGGTGCGCCGCCTTGGCTCGAGCGATCTTGGGCGATAATTCGCCTTAATTTAAATACGGTGCGCGCCGCGGCCCGCACAAACGCGTCGCCCTGCGCGAGATATAATCTAAAAGCGAGACTCGCGGCTAAAGCCTTGGGCCAGCCAATCGATGGTTGGCAGAGACGGCGAAAGAATCGCTCTTCGGCTTGGTAAGGCTTGAGGCTCTCGTTGCCAGTGAAGACATCCCAGCGATCATTGATCTACCAACGGGCGTAACCCGTGAACGCATATTCATCCGCAGCTAAGAGGGCACGCGCTAAGGCGCGGGCATGATCGGATTTAAATACGCGCTTCAGTCCAGCCGCGAGCATGGCGGCAGCATCGCTTACTTGAGGTTCTAGCCAAAGACTCGCGGCGGCGGCATCTACGGTTACGGTTGTCTCCAGTGCCAGTCGGCTCGGTTCCCACGCCGTCACCAGAAAACCGGTCGCATCGATCGCGGCGCAGCGTTTCCACCACGAGCTAATATTGGCGAGGCGATCGTCGAACAGGGGCAGCGGTTCTTGGCGAAAAGCGCCGTTCATCGGACACCCGTAATAGGCGATGCTGTGTTTTTTTAAGGCAGGATGTATATCACGTTCGGCAAAATTAAATAACTCTACGCGGGGTTTTTTTGCGAACAGATAGTAATACCAATCGTAGGCGATGAGGCCGCGCGGAAGCTGCGGAATAGCCTCCGGCACAAAATAAAGCATATCAGCCCAAAGGCCCATCGTGAGACCAAGGGGAGTGCAGAGCGCCTGCAGCCGATTAACGTGTCCGGCAAAATGTCCGGCGATCCCGATGCGCGCGACTTCTTCTTGGCAGCGGGGGCACTGGCCGAGGTGAAAAGATTCATCAAGTCCAACGTGAACTTTACTGGCGGTGCAATAAGGGGAGATATCGCGCAAAAGTTTTTCCGCTACTTCGCGTGTGCGCGGATGGAGTGGGCAGAGTTGGCCATGCTCATCGCGGACTTCGTTCAGATCGCGCCATTCAGGATGTTTAAGGAGATACTGCGTATGCCCTAGCAGATTGATGATGGGCACGACCCGAATACCGTTGCGGGCCGCGGTCAGGACGAGTTCGCCCAGTTCTTCATAAGTGTAAGCATCGTCGCGGCCGATTCCGGGTAGGCTGGGATAGTGCACCGCATCTTCCAGATGCAGGTAAAGCTCTTGATAACCTCACGCGGCGTAGCGGGGCAGTTGGGCCTGCAGAAAATCTAGCCGCTCAACTTGACGCGCTAGATCCCACTGAAAGGCGCGAATCATGATGGCGCGAGCGGGGTGGGCAAGTTGGTCGGGGGGTGGGCGCGCAAATAATTGCTCATCCATGCCACGCCGCCGGCTTCATCGCTAAAGGCGCCGTCGAGTTGGGATTCAAAGGCCGCGTCGAGAGTTTTTTTAAATTGCGGGCCAGGAGCATAGCCGAGGGCAATCAAATGCCGACCGAGCACGAGAGGTTTGGGCGCAGCATGCTCTAAAGCTAAGCGTTGGGCGGCGGTGCGCAGTTGGCTGATGCGGCGGACGGTTTCCTGCGGAATAAGCGGGGGCCGGCCGAGATGATCCGATTCCATGACGGCGAGTAACTCATCAAGGGTCGCGGGAGAGATTTTCCGCGCGAGCCTTCGCACTGTGGTATCACGAAACGCGGGCTGTTGATCATGATGCAGCAAATGATTAACCACGAGCGGTCGGACCGATTCAATTAAGTCGAGCGGGGCGCCGATGCGTTGCAAAAATGTTTCCACCAGGGGGCCGCCGGCCGCTTCATGTTCCGGACTGGTCCAGCGCAGTTTGCCGCGGCGCTCGGCTTGTTTGGTGGTATGGGCTTTGCCAAAATCGTGCCCGAGTACGCTCAGGGATAAGATGCGTCGCGTGCGGGGTATTCCGTTGCGCCAAGGAGCAAGGCCGACTAGGGCATCAAGGCAGTGACCCGTATGGATCAACACATCGCCCTCGGGGTGCCATTCCGGTTCTTGGGGGACCCCATCAATGGCGGCAATCTCTGGGAAATGACGCAGCCAACCGGCCTCCTTGAGTACGCGCAAACCTTGCGATGGCTTAATCGCTTTAGTCGCCCATTTGTCCCACTCGCCCCAGACGCGCTCGACGGGTAACTCTGGGTAAGTGTCGCTAATCGTGCGACTCAACGCGGCCGTTGCCGGAGCTAGCGTAAATTCAAAACGCGCCGCGAGTTGAAAAGCTCGCAGCACCCGGAGGGGGTCTTCAGCAAAGGCCGCACTCGTGTGCCGCAGAATTTTATTTTTGAGGTCGTCGATGCCTCCGTGAAAATCGAGTAAGCGATCGTCGAATGGATCGTAAGCAATCGCGTTGACTGTGAAGTCGCGGCGTGCCGCTGCCTCGGTTTCCGTTAGCTCAGGATCAGGTGCGATAACGAAGCCCCGATGGCCCGCGCCGATTTTCGATTCGCGCCGCGGTAGGCTGAAATCATATTCGCTGCCCTCGAGGCGAATTTTGAGTACGCCAAAGCTGCGGCCGACAAGATCAGTGGGCCCAAAGGGCGCGAGGGCTCGGCCCATGGCCTCATAATCAAGACCATAAACCTCGACATCGAAATCCTTTGGCTCGAGGCCCAAGAGCCAGTCGCGAACGCATCCACCCACCAAGCGCGGCCGGCCGCCGGCGGAGCGCAGGGCGGTTAGTGGAGCGAGCAAGGGCGGGGGAAGTTTCATCGGGTGGATAATTGCCATCCCTGCCATGCAATGATGAGCCAACCCGATAACAAGGCGAGGCCGCCGAGCGGAGTAATCGGCCCAAGAAATTTTGGACCGCCCAAGGCTAACCAGTAAAGTGAGCCCGAAAAAAGTATGACCCCGAGACTCCAGCAGAGGGCAATCCAACGGGGATTGATTAATCCACCGCTCCCGCTCGCCAAGGCCAGTAGGGCTACGGCGTGGACCAAATGATAGAGGACCGCGGTCTGCCAGGTTTGGATCGAGCCACGTACCGTTAAAATTTCCTTAAGAGCGTGAGCGCCAAACGCGCCTAGGGCTACGCCGGTGAAGCCGAGCAGGCCGGCGATGATTATAATAAGACGGGCAGAGGGATGCATGGCGAAATCAGTGTATGGACAACAGGGTCAAAAACAAACACATCCATGGCCAGCGGTTTCATGTCATTTATATCTTCAGTTTCATTTTTCCTGCGCGCCACGATCTGGGTGATACCTTTAAGCTTATGGGCTGATGAGTCGCCCGAGTGGCTGATAGATACGCGCTATGCTTCGCGCGTGGTTTTTCGGGGAATTGAGCAGGCGGGCCCATCCGCCCAAAGCGAAGGGAAATTCATCCGAGAAAATTTTAGCGCCGGTTGGCAGGCGAGTGAGCCGTTTGCCCGTAGCGATACCCGCCTGGCAAATTTGAGTCTCGCCCACGTTTGGCCATCGGCCAGTGGGGCTAATTTAGAGGTTTCGGTGGTGAATCGCTGGTTCAGCGCCGTTCCGGATAACGAGGTACGCGGTGCGTTAGAGTTGGGTTTAGCCGTAAAACTTTCTCCAATGCAGGGTTTCTCCCCTCGGTTATCGTACAGCCATGATGTGCGCTTGCGCGCGGACACGGTGCAAGTGGGGGTG
>SXZN01000209.1 GCA_005787865.1 Opitutaceae bacterium
CGACTACTGCGCCGTGCTCGGTAATTTTACGGCCGCTTACATTCTAAAGACCGGAGAAAATCCTGAGCCAAAGACGAGCGTCGTTTTATCG
The DNA here is from genome assembly GCA_005787865.1 of Opitutaceae bacterium. Lineage (GTDB taxonomy): Bacteria > Verrucomicrobiota > Verrucomicrobiia > Opitutales > Opitutaceae > Lacunisphaera. Next base: position 92 of record SXZN01000209.1, read on the forward strand.
GAAGCCTATACCCGGCTCCAGCGGTTACCTTTTAAATTGCAGTGAGGCGCTGGGCCCCGAAGGCGTATTGAGATCACCATTTTCTGGGTCTCTAATCGTCATGGGCGCAGTGCGAGCTTACGGACTCGCTGGTAAGGTGAGTTCGCGGATCCAGATATTGCGAAAGGCGATGGGATTGCGGTGATCCTGCAGCATGAGCGGAAGTTTGGCGGCATGCGGAACATATTTGGGTTTGCCGCGCCAAACCGTCGTCCCGCGCACCATTGCATCGTGCTGCACGAGCACGCCGTTATGCAAAACCGTCAGCCGTGCGGGGCTGAGCAGGGTGCCATCCGCCGCAAAGCGCGGGGCTATAAAGACGGCCTCGTAGGTCTGCCACTCGCCTGGTGGGCGGCTGGCATTTACAAGCGGGGGATGCTGTTTATAAATGGAGCCGGCTTGGCCGTTAACGTACGTGGGATTATTATACGAATCGAGCACCTGTAATTCATATAGCCCCATAAAAAATACTCCGCTGTTACCGCGGCCCTGACTCGAACTGACGACGTGCGCTGGAGTGCGAAATTCAAGATGCAGCTGAACATCGCCGAAAGATTGTTTCGTCTGTTGGTCATACGTGGGAGCGGGGGCGGGCTTAGTCGCCACCACCATCGCGCCAGCTTCAATCTGCCAGGGGTGGCCGTTGGCCTTGACTGGTTCCCATGCCGCGAGCGAGGTGCCGTCGAATAATACGATGGCATCGGAGGGGACCAAGCCCGCGGTGGCCGTGACCACCGCTGGTACGGGCTGCCAGTACTCCGTCACTTCTGGAGGCGGAAGATTTTCGGCATAGGTCAAGCCGGCTAGGCACGACAATAAAAATAGGGCAGCGGCGGTGGGGCGCGTCATGGGAAAAAATTTGGGCAAGAGCGGTTAGGACGCAAGAGCGGGCATCGTCGCCACGGCGAGGACGCGTAAATCGATTAGGCTGACTTAGGCAAACACGCCGCCGCCGAGCAGTTGCTCGCCACGGTAAAGCGCCATGATTTGGCCGGAGGCGAGGGCGCGTTGCGGTTGGGTAAAAGTTATGCGGGCCGATCTGGTTGTTGGCGGCGCGTCGGAATCTCCTGATGCTAGGGTCGGATAAAAATTAATTCCGACGCGCGGGTCGCGGTAGCGCACCCGGCATTCGATGGCTTGCGGTGAGCTCGTGGCCGATGGGGTGATGGGTTCACCGATAAAGCTGAGGCTGTGAATTTGGCATTCGTGGGTCCACAGGCCAGGTGCAGTCGGGCTGTCGAAAGCGACCAGCAAGGCATGATCGCTGACGCGTTTGCCGGTGACGACATAAGCTTGGTCGTCCGTGTTCGACGGAATGCGAATGCCGCGGCGTTGGCCGATGGTGTAATAGTGCAGCCCGCGATGTTCGCCGAGGATCTGGCCATCGGTGGCGCGTACAATGGGACCCGGGTGATCCGGCACATATGCCGCGAGAAAATCAGCCATCTTCACGGCGCCGATGAAGCAGATGCCTTGGCTGTCCTTTTTGTCCGCCGTCGCGAGGTGGGCGGCCGTTGCGATCCGTCGCAGTTCGGGCTTAGGCAGATGGCCGATCGGAAAGCGGGCGAAACGCAGCTGCGCCTGCGTCAGGAGCGCGAGGAAGTAGGATTGATCCTTATTCTTATCGAGCCCCTCTTTTAAAATATAATGATCCGGCGCGATCGCGATGCGTTGAGCATAGTGACCGGTCGCAAGGGCCGTGAAGCCTTCCGCTTCGGCGTAGGCGCGGAGGACGCCAAACTTAATGCGGCTGTTGCACATCACATCAGGATTGGGGGTGAGCCCGTGCTGGTAGCCTTCGAGGAGATAATCCACGATCAGTCGACGGTAGTCGTCCATAAGATTGACGACGCGAAATTCAATGCCGAGTTGATCCGTGACCGCGCGGGCATCGGCGATGTCCTGCATCCAGGGGCAGTGGCCGATTACGTTATCTTCATTGATCCAATTTTTCATGTACGCGCCGACCACCGTGAAGCCTTGCTGCTTTAGGAGAAGAGCGGCGACGCTGCTGTCGACGCCGCCGGACATGGCAACTAAGATACGTTCCATTGGCTTAAGCAGTTCGCGGCACAGGCTTTTTGTCAATCCACCTGCGCGCGACAATTAGACACCCCGCATATTTTGCTGCGCGCGGTGATGCTTTACAGATGAGGGCGGAGGCTTAGCTTCAGAGCATGCGATATTTTATTATTAGCCTGTGCCTTGCGGTGATCACGATGCGGGCAGAAACCTTAACGCCTACGGCGGCGACGCCTCTAGTTGTTCCTGCGCGAACAGCGGTGCGGCCGGTCCGACCTTACCCCGACGTCGATCACGTAGTCATCATCAGTATCGATGGACTGCGGCCGGATCGACTTTTGTTGGCCCACACGCCGACCCTGCGCGGTCTCATTGCTCGCGGCGCCTATACTTTTTGGGCCAAAACCACCGCCTTAGGCACTACCTTGCCCTCGCATACCAGCATGCTCACGGCGGTGAAGCCGCGTAAGCACGGCGTTTTATGGAATACAGATTTACCGCTGAAGGCAGCGATATACCCCAATTATCCGACGCTGTTTGAGCTGGCGCGTCGGGCGGGTTACACGACCGCAATGGCGGCAGGAAAAACTAAATTTAATGGCCTCAACAAGCCCGGCACGATCCAACAGGTTGATGTATCCACTAAAGACGAGGTCGAGGATGAATCCGTCACCGTCGCGGCGGAAAGCATGATCGCTGCGCATCAGCCGGAAGTTTTATTTATACATTTTCCCGCGGTGGACTACGCTGGCCACAAATATGGTTGGGCTTCGGTCGAGCAATTGGCCACCATCGAAAAGGTGGATGGGCAGGTGCAGCGGATCTTTACCGCGCTGGCGCGGGCGGGTTTGACGGAGCGCACGGTGGTGATGCTGACGTCCGACCATGGCGGGGCGGGTAAGACGCACGGGCAGGAGGATGATCCGCGGAGTCGGCATATACCTTGGATTATGGTAGGGCCGCACGTTCAGCCGGGGGACCTCACCCGCGAGGCTGATTTGGTGGTTAACACGGAAGACACCGGTGCGACGGCCTGTTATTTATTGGGTTTATCCCAGCTGCCTTATTTCGATGGTCGACCGGTGTTAGCGGCCTTGCTGAATCCCCCCGCGCCTTGATGAAGCTTGATTTGTCGTTGGTGGATTATCCGCAGCGCATTGTTCGCGCTTGGTTGAATTCTACTTCCACGGGGGTGATTGCGCTTGATGCCGATTGGCAAGGCGCCGCGCTCCCGCTGTTGGCGCCGGGGGAGCCGGCTTTTGCATTTGCGAATTTGGGTCCGGCGGCGGCGTCACTCTATGCCGAAGAGGCGGCGTATTATGTGGATGAGGCGGGGCAATTAGTTTTCGTGCTCGATCCAGCTGATTACAGCTGGATCGATTTTAAAACGATGCCGGTTTATGCGGCGGGTAGTTTTAATGGCTGGGCCGCCGCGATTGGTCAGCCCGAGTGGCGTTTGCAACTGAGCGAGTTAAATGGTCGGCCCGTTTGGATCGGGCGGACGCGCGCCGCGCCCTTGCTCACCGCGCCGCCGCAACAATTTAAATTTATTACCGCGGAAGGTCGTTGGCTAGAGTTGCCGCGCGAGGCGAGCAATGGAGTTAGTGCGGGTCAGGGATATTTAAATCGGGCAATTTTTCCTCACCGCACGGGGCGAAATTTATTTCAATTTACGACCGTAGAGCCGCTGCTGCTGACGCAGACTTATTCAGTGATACATGTGCGGGATGGTCGGCACGCGCCGAAGACTCGGCTGCGCTTGGGGAAGTTCTTCCATGAGCTGAGCAGTCCGCTACCGATGGGCGCGCAGGTGCATCAAGCCGAGACGACCTTTCGGCTCTTTGCGCCCCGGGCTAAGTATGTGCGGCTTTTCCTTTGTGAAAAACTAACCGAGCAGGAGCACGCTTTTGGCTATGAATTAGACCGACGGGAAGAGGCCGGCCGTTGGTCCGGAGTGTGGGAAGCGCAGCTCGATCGAAATTTGCATGGCTGGTATTACTGGTATTCCATCAATGGACCCCACGATTTTTTTGGCCATTTTCATCCCAGTCACAAAGTGCTCGATCCCTACGCGCAGGCGGCAGTGGGGCCCGCCGGTCCGGGGGTAGTGCTCGATCCCGCTTGGGTGGGGCGCGGGGACCGATCGTGGGCTACGCCGGCTTGGCAGGATTTGGTAATCGCCGAGGCGCACGTGCGTGATCTCGTCGCGCAGGCGCCACTGCCGCTGGCGGCGAGCGCGCGCTTAGGGTTTGCCGGCCTGACGCAGTGGGTGAATCACCCTGATTTTTATTTAAAAAAGCTGGGCGTGAACGCGGTCGAGTTGCAGCCCATTCATGAGCATGATGCGCGGCACTCGGCCGACTACCATTGGGGTTACATGACCACCAATTTTTTTGCGCCGGCGAGCGGCTATGGTTTGGTGCCGGGGAGCATTCAGGTCGTCAAAGAATTCCAAGCCCTCGTGGCCGCTTTTCATCGCCAAGGGATCGCGGTGATTATCGATGTGGTTTATAACCATGTGGGGGAGCCAGCCCACTTACAGCTAATCGATAAGCTGTATTATTTTGAACTCGATGATCAAGGGGCCCTGACCAACAGCAGTGGCTGTGGCAATGATGTCCGCTGTCGCTCGGCGATGGCCACCCGGCTGATCAGCGACAGCCTCATTCATTTAATCGAAGTGTATGGCGTCGATGGCTTCCGTTTTGATTTGGCGGAGTTAATCGGGGTGGACGTATTGCGCACGGTCGAGGCCGCGGTTAAAAAAGTGAAAGCCGATGTTATTCTCATCGCCGAGCCCTGGAGTTTCCGCGGACACAGCGCGGCCGCTTTGCGTTCCACCGGCTATTCCTCATGGAATGACGGCTATCGGGATTTCTTGCGGACCTATGTGCACGGCCGGGGCACGGCGGAAAAAATGGAGTATTTCTTGAAGGGTTCGCCATGGCATTTTGCGTATTGGCCGGCGCAGACGGTCAATTACACGGAGTCGCACGACGATCGGACGTGGGTTGATATGATCACGGAGCGCGGCGATCATAATGGCTTCGATCCGACCACGGCTGATCGGCAACGCACGCACTTGATGGCGGCGATTCTCTTGGCCTCGATCGGGATTCCCTTACTGGCGGCCGGCCAAGATTTTTTACGTTCAAAATATGGGGTAGCTAATACTTATCAACGGGGAGATCTGAATGCGCTCGATTACCGCCGGTGCACTCGTTTTGCCGCGACGCAGCAGTATTTCGCCGACTGGATTGCTTTTCGGCGTTCGCCCCGCGGGCACCTCTTGCGCCAGTGGTCGCGGCCCAGCGAAGGATTTTTTCAATGCATCGCTCAGCTCGATGGCCCCGCGCTGGTGGCCATTTATAATGCGGATGGGAGTCAGGGACCGGAGCGGATATTATTAGCGCTCAACCCGCATATGGCGCCCGCTACGATTGCGTTGGGAAAATTTGCCGACTGGGATTGGCGGCCGATCGCTGACCAAGAGAGTTTTTATGGGGCAGGGCAGGGTCAATTAATGTCGATTGCAGTCGACCTCTGTATACCGGCGCTCGGTTGTAGTTTGTGGGTAACGGAGCGGTAACCAGCACGGGGAAAATTGCTAATTTTTGGAGGACGCCGCCGCCTTTTAATATGGCACGCATCTCGCTTGCCAAGCTAGTCGGCCTCCTTTTCATAGCGGCCTCTACCGATATTTCTGTCGGCTAGAGCAAACGTTTCCAACTCATCACCCACATGGCAGTTAAAGTAGCAATCAATGGCTTTGGCCGCATCGGCCGCCTCGTATTTCGCGCGCTCGTTGAGCAAAATCTCCTGGGCACGACGCTCGATGTCGTGGCGGTGGGTGATATTGTTCCCGCCGACAATTTGGCCTATTTGCTGAAGTATGATTCTACCCAAGGTCGCTTTAAGGGAACGGTTTCATCGAAGAAATCTTCGCCTGATAAAGCAGAGGACGATGTCTTAGTGGTTAACGGCAAAGATATTTTCGTCGTCTCCGCTAAGTCGCCAGCGGAACTTCCTTGGGGCAAATTGGGCGTCGAGCTCGTCATTGAGTCGACCGGTTTGTTTACCGAAGCCGAAAAGGCGAGGGGGCACATCACCGCCGGCGCCAAGAAGGTCATCATTTCGGCCCCGGCGAAGGGCGAAGATATCACCATCGTGTTGGGGGTGAACGACCATCAATTGGACGTGAGCAAGCACAGCATTATTTCTAACGCTTCTTGCACCACGAACTGCCTCGCGCCGATCGTCCATGTCCTCCTCAAGGAAGGTTTTGGCATCGAGGAAGGTCTGATGACCACGATCCATTCCTATACCGCCACGCAGAAAACGGTGGATGGTCCTTCGAAGAAAGACTGGAAGGGTGGCCGCACCGCCGCGCAGAATATCATTCCGGCCAGCACGGGTGCGGCGAAGGCCACCGCGCTGGTTTGCCC